>NZ_JAMTCC010000075.1:0-7500 GCF_025370265.1 Shewanella septentrionalis
GCCCCCAAGAAGCAAGCACTTAAAAAGGCCGAAACGCCAAGCGTCACACTTACCCGAACGCAAACGCTGACCCCGACAGAGCAGATGGATTGGTTTCACAGCTACTACCAAGACACGCTCAATGACGCGGCGATAAACAGCCAAGACAGCAAGAAAGTGGAAAGGGCAATGCTGCTTAATCAGTACGTCAGCAATAAATCGTCAGAGTTCGGCATGACCTTTAAAAAGGTCCTGCTAGATAACCCTGAGCTGTCTTACACCAAAGATAGACCGACGGAACAAGCGGCAAGAAGCACCTATTTATCATTAGAGCGCAACAAGAAGATGCGCGCAGTACGCAGCCTTGCCGATGCGGGATGGGGGCTGTTCTTTGTCTACAAAGGCCAAGAAGAAATTGATATTGCGCTAGCGCCCAGCGTGCAGCAGTTCGCTACTGAGCATGGCATTGAGCTACTGGGCGTCACGCTCGATGGTGTAGCACTGCCAGCCATCGTGCAGAACCGCCAAAACGACCAGCACATAAACGTCCCGTTTAGTCCCGCACTCGTGTTAGTTAATCCTGGCACGGGGGAAATGAAACCGCTCGCGTATGGCTTTATCTCTCAAGACGATTTACTGGGCCGCTTCCTGAACGTGGCCACCGATTTCGCCCCTGACTTTTAACGCATAACACGACTCACTTAAACAAGGATTTCCCCATGAGCCTGAAAAACATCACCGACGTGATGCTCAAAGCCATCAATAGGCAGAAACTACCCTGCTTAACCCTATTCACCTTCACATACTGTTTTGTGTTGAGTGTGATTTACGATATCAACGGCGCACCCTTTCTCACCCTTTGCACCGTCGTCTTCGGGGCACTATTTATGCTTTACCCCATGATGCTCTCCCCTAAAAACGCGGCTATTTTGATGCCAAGACACCTTTTCAATCAAGGCAGTCAAACACGTGCATTAGGGATAATGCCGCTCGCATTCATGAGCCTCTTGAACACCTTTCCCAGCTTAACCGCAACGCCCGCCATCGTGTTGATGTCGATATTCACCCTCATTTACTGCATTGCCAGCCTATTTTTCGCAACCCTAACACTCGAAGAACAGTTCAGTGCAGACCACGCAAACAAAACGAGCACCCGCTTAGCCATTGAGATGCTAGGATTTGAACTAGCCCCAAAGGCCATGCAACCTCCGTCGTCTCCGCTGCAATATTACCGCGCACTCTCAGCACATCATTTAGTCGCTTATCACGCACTAACAAGCCTTATCACGCTCATCGCACTATTGATTTTTATTGGCACATTCAACACCCCTTGGGTTGGCGCGTTGTTGGCTTTGGCCGTCATAAAAGCCAGTTTGGAACTGCTCTTTTTATCGTTAGGCCAGCCACCCACCGCGCCCATATCCACAGCAAACATCACGACTGAGGTGACACAATGAAACAACTCACCACCCTGATTATCGGCATCTTCACGCTACTGTTATCATCCCTTGGCCACACAGCAACGATGGATACGCCTGTTGCGGCCAATCCCAATGATTACGCGTTAGTGTTTTTCTTTCGCTCTGATTGCCCTTACTGCCACCAGTTCGCCCCGAAACTGAAACAGCTTGCGGCGCAAACTGGCACCTATACCTATGCCTTTTCGCTCGACAACCAAGGGATAGCAGGTTTTGAAGTGCCTATTCCTTCCACGCCAGACATTGCCGCTACTTTCTTTGAGAACCCGCGCAGCGTGACAGTGCCCGCCACATTCTTGATCAACGTCAATACCCGTAAGTTTGTCCGTTTAACCGTCGGGGATGTGACGTCCTCGCAGCTCCAACAAAGCTATCTTCAATCCCTCAATGACCCACAAGTCATTGCAAGCATGCGTTAGGAGCAACCTTCATGGACACGATGTTAATCATCAATATTTTACTGGCCTTAGCCATTTATAAATTCGTACTCGTCCCCGTGCATGCATTGTTAAGTGCCGTTTGCTTGCGGGCGCTACGCACACTACACCCGCGCCATAACGGCAACATAAGCGGCAGCATAAACGGCAATACCGGAGGTAAATCATGAAACGCTTAGCACTGACGCGCACACTACTGGGCGTCACTATTTCATGTTTGCTGACAACACACGCCTATAGCGCGGGGGTTTCAGGTTCGCTAAACGATTTCTTCAATGGTTTGGGCTATGGCACCAACGTGACCAATCCGGGCTCATTTAAAGGCCAAAGCGCCAACTACTACAGCGGCGGCAATCTCTTTGTGCGTAGCCCCATTCGCGACGCGCAGCTCGTGAGTGTGCAAATGCCCAGCATTGCCGCAGGCTGTGGCGGTATTGATATGTTTATGGGGGGATTCAGTCACATTAACTCAGACGCCCTTGTGCAACAAGGCAAGGCTATTATCGCCAACGCTGCACCGTTCGCCGTCGATTTAGCCCTGCAGACGTGGGCACCACAAATCAAACAGATTAAGGACACGCTAACGGCCATTGCCGATAAGTACCTCAATCAGTCGATCAATTCTTGCGAGAGTGCCCAAGCGGGCGTGTCGGCACTGGCGGGGTTTGCAGGTGTTGGCAGTCAAAAATACATTTGTGCCACTATGGGCACGCAAAATAACGCCTTTGCGGATTGGGTATCTGGCCAGCAAGAATGCGGCGCGGGCGGTCAAGCTAACAATCAGCTCGATAACGCCAAGAAAGATCCCGCACTAAAAGACATGGTGCGCAAAAACACCAATATTGTGTGGGCCGCCATTTTAAAAAATACCTTCCTTGCCAGCGATCCGACCTTGGCAGAATTTCTCATGTCGATTTCAGGCACGTATATCTATGACGCGACCGGCAATGCGCGCGGTTATGGCTCACTGCTGACCGACAACAATAACCTGATTAATAGTCTGTTAGAGGGCGGCAAAGCTGAAAGCTATCAATGCACCAATCAAGCCATTGACCAATGCTTAGCACCGACACAACAAACGATCACCATCCAAAGTAATCACGGCCTGCAATACCGCGTAGAAACCTTACTCAGAGGTATCGCCAGCAAGATGCAAAACGACCAGCCACTCACAGATAACGACAAGTCGCTGCTCGAATACACCACACTGCCCATCATGACCTTTTTACGTACCGAATTGGAGGCAGGACTCACGCCCCAAACCAATACTTACGCCAAAATCATCAGCGTGCAGTTTATTACCCTCTATCTGCAAAACATGCTGTCGATTGTGAAATCTTCAATCACGGCCACGAACAATGATCCCAAAGACATTGATCGTATCGAGCGAGACATTATCAACGCCAACCGCTTTTTAGAAGGACTCACAGCTAAAGCTCAAAATGATGCCGTATCACAGCACCAGCTCATTATGCAAAACCAGCAAATCAAACAGCAAATAACGGGCGCCATGAGCGCTAAAGCTAAGGCCAACTTGAATTTTGGGGAGCGATAACCATGGCAGTTGAGATTTTCACCTACAGCAACGGTGACGTGGCCAAGCAAGTGATGAATGCCATTGCCGTGCTGTTCAAGTCCGATTCATTTGCCAGCATGATAAGCATCTGTGCGCTGTTTGCCGTTGTGGCCACCGCGCTGCACTTTTTCATCAAGCGTGACCATAACGCGATTATGAAATGGTGCGCGGTTTACTTTGCCGTGCCATTGCTTGCCATGAACACCACCGCCACAGTGCAAATTACCGATTTAACCAATCCGACGAGTAACTATCGCGTGGACAATGTGCCCGCGATTGTGGCGTATCCGGCCTCATGGGCGTCGCATTATATGTATGCCACCACCCAAACGGTGGAAGATATTTTTCACGTACCGGATGATCAACAATACAGTAAAACGGGCATGATGTTTGGCTCTGAGCTGTACAAGTTATCCAGACAAAGCGAGATAGAAAACACCCAACTTAAAGGCTATTGGCAGCACTACATCAGCAGTTGTATTCGCGGAGATATGCTACTCAATAATAAATACACATGGCGAGATTTAGCCAGTGCACCGGATATTTGGGACTTTCTAGCGACTCACAACCCTTCGCCACTACGGGCGATTCAAATGGGTCCTAATGACTATCCTACCTGCAAAGAAGCCCTTCCGCGCCTCAAGCAGCTATTCCAAGCAGACAGCGCAAAAAGCATCAAGTTACTGGGCAGTTGGATTTATGGTGAAAAGGCCACAAGCCAACAAAGCTTTTTGAATACCAGCATCAGCAGTGGTTATCAAAAATACGCCAATATCAGTCAAAGCGCGTCGCAAATCACGCTGCAAAACATGACGATTAACGCCCTGCGAAATGGCCTTGCAGATGATGCAGCGGTGAGCAACAACACCGCCGCCGCATTCAACTACGCCTATACGCAAAACAAAATGCAAACCACATCGATGTGGGCGGGAATGGCCCTGCAGGCGCGGGAATTTTTGCCCATGCTGCAATCGATTTTGTTTTTGCTGTTTAGCTCTGTCGCCTTTTTAGTGGTGGCGATTGCCATGATCCCCTCGCTCACGTTTCAAGTGTTCGGCAACTATTTCAAAGGCTTTATCTACCTTGGCACATGGCCGGTGATGTTTGCCCTCATTAACTTCATCATGACCACGCGCTTATCGCTTAACGCCACTGAAATCACTAACATTTACGGCGGTATCACCTTAAGCAACGTTGATCCCTTACAAGAAATGCACTCCCGCTATGCGGCCATGACCGGCTTTTTAATGATGAGCGTACCGACATTAATTGTCCCGCTCATTATGAAAGGCGGCGCGTCGGTAATGAGCAGTATGTCGCATCAGTTCGCGGGCATGATGAGCAGCGTTAACGCGCGCACCTCTGCCAGTGCGGCCAGTGGTGATATCAATTTGGGTAACGCTCAGGTGGATAACTACAGCTACAACAACACCAACGGCAATAAAATCGACACCACTGGCGTTGAACGTATTCATGGCAACACCAAGCAAGATGCAACCGGTTATGAAACCACCACCTTTGATGATGGCAGACAAGTCATTAATGGCCAAAATGCCTTAAGCCGTAGCTTGCCAGTGAACATTAGCGGCAGTGACGTGGTGACGAACTCAGCCTCGCAATCTGCCTCAAACGCGATCAGTGCGAGCAAAATAGAGGGTAAACAAGCAAGCGAAAGTATCGCCACCTCCACGAATACCGCACTAAGTCAAATGAGCGGGGTCAATACCTCGAACAGTTATGGCAGCAATAGCGCCACCGGCGATAGCGGCACCCATAACAAAGGCTTCGCAGATATGCGTAGTACGGTTAAGTCTTTTGCTAAGGACTTCAACCTGACAGAAGACCAAGCCACAAGTACCTTATTATCGATGTATGTCGGAGCAGAAGCAGGGGTGAAACTCGGCACACCTGGGAGTGGATTTCTTGGCTCTAGTGCGCACGTATCCGGCTCTACCGGCACTAAAGGCTCAACCGATGATGTCAGCACAGACCGTACCAGTGAAAGCGAACGTGACAGTCTCCAGCAAAGCTACCTTGACCAGTTCAGCGCTAACGTTAACACCGTCAAATCCTATAACAGCGGCGAACAAGCCAGTACAACCAACAGTAAAAACGAAGGTGAAACCCAAACCTTCCTACAAGGGCTTAACGAAGCGATTACCCACACCAAAAACGCCCAATCCCAGCTCACCGAAGCCCAAAGTTACACTGACCTCGCCAATAATGTCAAAAGTGGCTCAATCAGTATTGGGCGTGACTTTAATCAAGACTTTGTGGAGTTCGTTAAAAACTCAAGAAAAAATGGTGATGCCATGGACGTGATCAAGGGGCAAACACCAGAAATGCAGCAAGAGCGTAACCAACTCGCAGCCGAGTTTGCCAACACTCCCGAAGTCAAAGCGATGGTAGAACAATACAAAAACCATGAATTACCGCAAAACCGCGATGACATTGTGCAAGCTCAGGAGCGTTACGCCGCTGACATTGATTTCAATAAACAGCAATCACCACAGTATGCCCCTGCGCCGCTCAATGACAGCCTCTACCAAACGGGCGAATTTGAGCGTATCCAAGGCCATGCGGCGCAAGGCAACGCGGAAATTAGACAAGATGTGTTGCACGAAGAACAGACTCATAACGCATCTAGCGTCCCGAGCATTGATATAGAACAGGCCCGTGCTGACGCAAAAGCGGCGCACGCCCTAATAAAGCCAGACAGTCGAAGTGATGATGAAAAATTGGCAGAAACAGTGCGTCAATCAAGTCCCTTTAATACAGGACCAAAAATGTGATAATAGCCATGACTTTCAATCACAAAGAGATAACTTCATGAACATCATTAAAACAGGTGCACTGTTGCTGTGCTTATTAAGCCCCTTGGCGCAGGCTGAAACGACTCTATTTGGTCTCACCTTGGGTAAATCCACGAGGCAAGAGGCAGAGCAAACCTACCCCCCCCAATACAAAAATACCGCATCGGGATTGCCTGATAGCTGGAATTATTATCGGGTTGATGGCAAGCAGTTTAATGAGCCGCTGCTTAAGTATGCCACCCTCTATTTTGATGACGCTCAAACATTAGGAAGCATCCTGTTTACCTTCCCAATCTCCTTAGAAAAGTATAAGGCGCTAGAAGAACAACTTAGCCGCCAATACCCACGTCTTAACACAGCCCCCTTCGTATCGGAACCATTACGCCTTGATAAAGCCGAGTTTCAAAATGACACCACCTATATCCGACTAGATTACAGCGATTACGGTACTTACTTAGACTTTACCGATCTTAAGTATCGCGCTGCCGCCCAAAAACGCCTCGCTGAAAAGAAAGCTCTCGAAGCCAATAAACCGAAAAAGGAACCCTAGACGTGACCTTAAACCCCAAACGTACTAAAGGCAGTAACTACACCCGTGGTGGCCAGATTTTATTTCACAATTTGCGGATGTTTCTGCAGATTAACGCCGCGCTTATCCGCTGGACGTGTTTTGGCGTGCTCATCTTAACAGCGCTGCTATGCTATCTCTTCCTTGATAAAGACACCTTAATGGGGGCTTATTATTATTGGATAAACCAAACGGTTAGCGTGTTTAGACCAGAAAGCCATGTTATGCAAACTGAGTGGCAAGGCACTGTCTATACCAGTACGTTAGGGTCTCAATTGCAAAACCCGATACTGATTGCGGCCAACAGCCGCTTTTGGTTATGGACACAAATTTATCTCCTTATAAGCTGTGTGATTGGCATCGTTTTCCTGTCAGTGGCCATGTGGTATTTCAAGAAAAAAGGGGACGAGCAAACCGAGGAACACTTTATTCGGGGGATGCAAAAAGCCACGCCGAAGGAATTAGCAAAACAGCTTAAAAAGGACAAGCGCCAGTCCGATTTCAAGCTCGATGGCATCGGTATTTTCAAAGAACGCTTTGAAGTACAGCACTTGTTACTTGATGGCACCACGGGCGCGGGAAAGTCCGTGGCGCTGCGTAAGTTTTTAACGTGGATACGTGAACGGGGCGACAAAGCCATTATCTATGA
>NZ_JAMTCC010000076.1:0-7155 GCF_025370265.1 Shewanella septentrionalis
ATGACCCTGGGTATTGTTATACCAAATGTATTAATTATACGAGGTAGACCTCGAGCAGTTAAAATCAATCAAATAAACGTCTATTTTCAACTCATTTGTTACTTACTGTTTTTATTCGTACTTGAACACCAAAAAAACTGGATTTTTCTCTGCTTTGTTATTTTTCCGTTATTAGCGAACTGGTTAATGTCGTCTGCTAAATATCTAACCTTCCTTGCCTTTTACGAAACTCTACGCAAGGATCCAATCGTGTTTAGACAAAGCTTAGCAAAAAGAATATTTAAGTAAGCACAGTAAATACAAGCTCTATTATCTGATATTAGTTTAAGTATATTTATCATTAGAAAACATTAACAACACGCCATAATATAACCCAAAAAATATAATGGGTGACGATGAGCAACTAGGTGTCGATGTAAGATAAATTTTGAAAAACATAACTTTTCTATCATAATTGTCGACAAGGTTACTGCGGATCTCGTCCGTAATCATATTCTTTTTAAAGGCGGATTCGTAAAGGTTGGTATGTTTCCGCTTCACATGTTAACCCACTTTAATTCACCGCTTAGGCGACATTAAATCTTCAATAGAGTTATATGATGAATATTGAGATGGTAGAAAAAGCAGATCATCTTAGTCTGCTCGATATTTGGGAAGCCTCGGTGAGAGCAACCCATGACTTTTTAGCAGAAGAAGATCTCCAACAATTAAAGCCGCTGATCCTCGAACAGTATTTTGATGCCGTTCACTTAAAGTGCGCTAAAAATGACAATGGAGAAATACTCGGATTCTGCGGCGTACATGATGGCAATATTGAAATGTTGTTCATCTCACCTGACGCGCGCGGAAAAGGGATTGGTTCCATGCTAGCGACACATGCCATTAAAGAACTGGGAGCCACAAAGGTGGATGTTAATGAGCAGAATCAACAAGCATTAGGTTTTTACCAACATATTGGTTTTTCAGTAACGGGTCGCTCACCCGTTGATGGACAGGGTAAACCTTATCCGTTGTTGCATATGGCGTTATATTCCATTGAGGGATTCTAGATGTATCCTGATTCAATCGATGAGAATAGGGTTGGAGAGTATCCAGCGGAAACAAAAATGATGAATAAATCCGCCCCGACATCAAT
This sequence comes from Shewanella septentrionalis, assembly GCF_025370265.1. Classification (NCBI taxonomy): domain Bacteria; kingdom Pseudomonadati; phylum Pseudomonadota; class Gammaproteobacteria; order Alteromonadales; family Shewanellaceae; genus Shewanella; species Shewanella septentrionalis. The sequence goes on from NZ_JAMTCC010000076.1 coordinate 1,136, forward strand.
AAAAAGGCTTGCTAGGTTTCCCTAACAAGCCTTTGGGCCTTTTTACAACGAATCGATTAGTCGACTAAACCGCGGCGCTTTAACAGTGCATCTGTTGTCGGCTTTTTACCGGTAAAGTGAATGTAATCTTGCATGAGATCTTCACTGTTACCTTTAGATAAGACTTCCTTACGGAATTTGTCACCATTATCGGCTTTCAATCCACCATGCTCGCCCATATAGGCAAAGGCATCGGCGGCAAACACTTCGGTCCACAAATACGCGTAATATCCAGCTGAATAACCACCGGAGAAGGCATGGCTAAAGTAACTCGATTTATAACGCGGGGGAATTGGCGCAAAATCGAGGCCGTGTTTAGCTAACACTTGGTGTTCAAACTTCTCTACATCGCTAATTTGAGTATCGGCGCTGATAGAGTGCCATTCCATATCTAACAAGGCGGCTGACAGATACTCAACGGTATCAAAACCTTGGCCAAACTTATTTGAGGCTAAGATTTTATCGAGCAGTGCCTTAGGAATTGGCTCACCCGTTTTGTAGTGTTTGGCATAGTTAGCAATCACAGCAGGATCGATATCCCAATCTTCGTTAACCTGGGATGGGAACTCAACAAAGTCACGTGCAGTTGATGTACCAGCCACGCTTGGATATTTCACCTGCGAGAATAAACCGTGAACCGCATGACCCATTTCATGGAACATAGTGGTCACTTCATCGAAGGTCATTAACGTTGGGCCATCGGCTGGCTTAGGAATATTCAGCGCGTTATAAACAACGGGCTTAGTACCAAGCAGACCGCTTTGGGTGACGAACTCATCCATCCACGCACCGCCGCCTTTGCCTTCGCGGGCATAAGGGTCAAGGTAGAATAAGCCAATAGAGCTGTTGTCTTTATCAAAGACTTCAAAGGCTAAGACATCGGGATTCCACACGGGTAAATCGGTACGCGCTTTTAAGCTGATGCCATACAGTTTATGCATAGCGAAAAACAGCCCGTCTTGCAGCACAGTATTAAACTCGAAATAAGGCTTGATGCTGCTTTCATCGAGGGAGTATTTCTCTTTACGCACTTTGTCGGCGTAGTAAGCCCAATCCCAAGGTTGCAGTTCGAAATCACCGCCCGCCTTTTTGATTTCGGCTTGAATATCAGCTGCTTCCACTTTGGCACGAGCCAAGGCTTTTGGCGCTAAATCATCGAGGATTTCATACACAGCAGCAGGGGTTTTCGCCATTTGATCGGCAACCGCATAGGATGCCCAAGTATCGAACCCTAGTAAATTGGCTTTTTTAGCCCGAATTTGCGCCATTTTAACAATCAATGGGCCATTGGTTGCAACAGCTCTGTGCGCCGAGGTTTCCCACACTTTTTGGCGCAGTTCACGGTTGCTCAGGCTAGAAAGCACAGGCTGGCGAGTCGTGTTCACTAAGGTAATCAAATAGCCCTCTTTTCCAACAGCTTTGGCGGCTGCGGCTAAGGTGGCGATTTCGCTGTCAGATAAACCGGCTAACTGGGCTTTATCGGTCACAACAATCACATCATCTTTAAATGATTTTAAGCTGTTTTGTGAAAAGTCCGTCGCTAAGGTTGCAAGCTCGGCGTTAAAGTCGCGCATTTTAGTTTTATCTTCAGCTGACAATTTCGCGCCAGCGCGAACAAACTGCTCATAGTAGTATTCAACTAAACGCTGATCTTCCGCATTTAAGCTGCTCTTTTGTTGATATACCGCTTCAACACGGGCAAATAACGTCGGATCGAGATAAATATTATCGCGATGGGCAGATAGCTTAGGTGCAAGATCTGCTTCGGTTTTCTGGAAATCATCATCAGAAATCAGACCGGCGAGATTAAAAAAGGTCCGCGACACCCGCGTTAATAATTCACCTGAGGTTTCCATCGCCAGAATGGTGTTGTCAAAACTGGCCGCTTGCTTGTTATTCACAATGGCAGCGATTTCAGCATCATGGGCTTTAATGCCTTGCTCGAAGGCAGGAGCATAATCTGCAGTATGGATAAGGTTAAATTGTGGTGCTTGATCCTGCAGTGGACTCTTGCTCAGCAACACATTGGTTGCTTGCGCTTTAGCAGCGGTTTGAGTCGCTACGGCATTTTTGGCTTCATTGGCACTGGCGGCTGGCTTGTCTGAACAAGCGCCAAGTAACAAAGCCGCGGCCACGGCTGTGGTTATAACGGACTTACGCATATTAACTCCCTTGGATGTTGCTGCCCTTTCGTTTGTATTTTTAAGGTGAAAGGTGCGCGCTAACGGATTTTGGCTTTCAGTTTAAAACAGTCTGAGTCAACGAACGCTTGTTGCTACGGTCGTTAATTTCGATGAACTACCTTAATAAGTTACGCGCATTTCAGCCAAGTTTTACCCCGCCACTGCGGCGCTAATTTGTATCACTTTATGTGTATTTCGAGTCTACAGGTACCTATGCCAACGCTAAGCTACACCTAAGGCGCAGCAATCAGTGTTAAGCCCTTGCAAGCAGAAATGATGAGGATTAGCTAAAATTCAATGTAAAAAGAATTATTTAAAACAATCTAATTGGATTTTTTAAGCCAAATATTCTCAACATAGAAAGCAGCATAAGCAAATAAAACACCGTTTTTATAACAAATATTAATTCTTCTTAATAAACTTTTTGCTGTGCTTATTTAAACCTCAATGTAACAAATACACAGGCCAAATGGCTCATTATTTAGGCAGACGCACTCTGGGTCACAATTTGAAACAGCTTTTCTCCGATTAATGTCACATTCAGATCATCAAATGTCTTTATAATTCCCGCTCGTTAACTTAGCGACAAATTAACCTAACAGTTAAATGACGCTGAATTAACGGGATGATGGGCATGCTCTTGACGGAACATGCGTTGGGGTCAAATAAATATAAATAGAGATAACTATGTTAAATAAGAAAATACTCGCAGTGATGATCACTGCCGCCTTTGGTGTCAGCGCCTGTAATTCTGATGACGACAAAGTCGTTCAAGCCGATTTACGGGTACTCGAAACCACAGATCTGCACACAAATATCATGGATTTCAACTACTACAGTGGTAAAGACGATCCGACTATCGGTCTTGCCCGCACTGCAAGCTTGATCCACGCTGCACGCAACGAAGCCAAGAATAGCGTCCTCGTTGATAACGGCGATCTACTGCAAGGCAGCCCTATGGGCGATTATATGGCAAAAGTTGGCCTGCAAATGGGCGATGTTCATCCTGCTTATAAAGCCATGAACCTATTAGATTATGAAGTCGGCAATATCGGTAATCATGAATTTAACTATGGTTTAGATTTCTTAAATAAATCCATTAGTGGTGCAGATTTCCCTTATATCAACTCGAACGTTTATTGCGCCGACGATAATGGTTGCTGGAAAGAAGTAAAAAAAGGTGAGCATTTATTCACCCCTTATATCATCAAACAAAAAATCATTATCGACAGCGAAGGTAATAATCAAACCATTAACATTGGTTATATTGGTTTTGTACCACCGCAAATTCTATTGTGGGATAAGCAAAATCTGACGGGTAAAGTGACGGTTGAAGATATCGTTACCACCGCGAAAAAATATGTCCCAGAAATGAAAGCCAAAGGGGCCGATATCATTATCGCCATTCCACACTCTGGCATTGGTTCGACAGAAAATCCTGGCGATCCTATGGCTGAAAACGCCACTTACGCTTTGACTTATGTTGACGGTATCGATGCGATTCTATTCGGCCACAGCCACTCTATCTTCCCAGATGCTAAGTATGCCGACTTGCCCAATACCGATGTCACTAAAGGCCTACTGAACGGCGTTCCCGCAGTGATGCCAGGTCGTTGGGGTGATAACTTAGGGGTGGTTGACTTTAAACTTGAGCGTAGAGATGACAAGTGGCATGTCCTTAGTGCCAAAACGCAAGCTCGCCCTATCTATGATGGCGCAAATAAAGCCCCATTAGTTGAAGCGGATGCTGCTATTCACGATGCTGTCGCAGCCGAGCACCAAGGTACCCTCGCCTTTGTGGATGAACCTATCGGTGTCGCCGCGGCGGACATGTATAGCTTCCTTACCTTAGTGCAGGACGACCCAACGGTACAAATCGTTTCAGATGCGCAAATCGCTAACGTGAAAGCGAAATTACCTGCAGCATTAAAAGGGCTGCCAGTACTGTCAGCTTCTGCTCCTTTTAAAGCGGGCGGTCGCCACGGTACAACCAGCGATGCCGATCAATTTGTGCAAGTCGATAAAGGTCCACTGACCTTTAAAAACGCCGCCGATCTGTACCTGTATCCCAACACTATGGTGGCAGTCAAAGCGACGGGCGCCGAATTGAAAGATTGGCTTGAGTGCTCAGCCAACCAGTTCAATCAAATCGACCCAGCAAAAACCACCCCACAAGGGTTAATCAACTGGGATGGTCATCCAACCTATAACTTCGACGTACTCGATGGCTTAACCTACAAGATTGATGTCACTCAACCGAGTAAGTTTGACCGCGATTGCGCCGTCGTTAATGCCAATGCGAACCGTATCGTTGATTTAAGCTATAAAGACGAAAACGGTAAAGTCATCACAGGTGAAGAATTTGCCGCGAAAGAGTTTATCGTCGCCTCAAATAACTACCGCGCCTTTGGTGGTAAGTTTGCAGGAACGGGTAGCGACCACGTCGTGCTCGAACTACCCGATACTAACCGTGAAGCGCTAGCTGCTTATATCACAGCGCAATCTCAGTACAACGAAACCACGGGTAAGTACGAAGGTATGGTCAATCCAAGTGCCGATTACAACTGGGATTTCAAAACCATCACGACCAACGTCACATTAGACGTTCGCTTCGAAACCCAAGACAGTGACAAAGCCGCTGCCTTTATTGAAGCCAATAAACAACGTGAAATGAAGAAGATCAGCAAGGATGAACTGGGTTTCGCCGTTTATAGCATCAACTTAACCAAATAAGCGTTCAATCCCGAAATATCATGCTCAAAAAGGCTCCTCGTGAGCCTTTTTTATTCCCTACAGATTAAATTAACGCTAATCTGCGCGCTATAAACGACGTGTCGCCATTTAGTACATCATGCTCCACACTAAAGGTTAAACCTGCTTTGTGTCGTCAAATATCTACCTTATTATTTAGCGGCGTCCTCGCAACAACAGAGAAAGCTTATGAAATATCAATCAATCTTATGTGCCACCGCGTTAATGCTGGTTGCAGTGCAACCTGCAACGGCCGATGTTCATCTCAATCTGCCTAAAAATGCTGAAGTATTAACGGTCAATGGCAAGCCAGCCGTAAAGAGTGGCAACCTCGTTTTAGCTGATGGTATCAATCAGATAGCCTTTCGCTATGCCGCGCAATACCGGCAACAAGCTGACTCAGTGCATTATCTATCCGACGTACTCATCGTCCGTTTTGATGCGTCAGCACAAACACTTACCCTGACCCTTCCCGCCATCAACTCAGCCAGAGATGCAAAGAAATTTGATGAGTCACCCAAGCTGACACTATCAAATGCTCAAGATGAAGCCGTGAGTTTTACCAGCGATAAATTGATTAAGAATGGCATCCAACTGGGACGGGATTTCGAACACGAGATACTGCAGTACAACCTTAGCAATCATCCGGCTTCATTAAATCTCACTATGAATACCGCGACAACACAAGCAAACGACGCCATTGCACCAGTATTAGCAAGCCAACCACAAATACGCCAAACAGCAGTAGTCACATCTACGAACTTGATAGCGCCAGCAGTGATGTCGTCAGCTGCCGCAGCGGTCAATGACAAGGCTCAGCCAACGACTTCAGTGACATCTACAACCACACCTAGCCAAGCTGAAATTAGTCAAATGCTTGATTACTGGTACAAACAAGCTAACGACAATACCAAAGCCAGCTTCAAAGCCAAAATCAATAAAGAGTGATCCATACCGCTTCGGCTATCTACTTCAGACCGCCAGCTAAGTGTCTCACATGGACTGGCGACTCTATTCAGTTCGTAAAGTTAGAACTTAGTAAAACTT
>NZ_JAMTCC010000077.1:0-6802 GCF_025370265.1 Shewanella septentrionalis
GCCCCCAAGAAGCAAGCGCCTAAAAAGGCCGAAACGCCAAGCGTCACACTCACGCGCACCCAAACCCTGACGCCCACCGAGCAGATGGATTGGTTTCACAGCTACTACCAAGACACGCTCAATGACGCCGCGATAAACAGCCAAGACAGCACGAAAGTGGAAAGGGCCATGCTGCTTAATCAGTACGTCAGCAATAAATCGTCAGAGTTTGGCATGACCTTCAAAAAGGTCCTGCTGGATAACCCTGAGCTGTCTTACACCAAAGACAGGCCAACAGAGCAAGCGGCAAGAAGCACCTATTTATCATTAGAGCGCAACAAGAAGATGCGCGCAGTACGCAGCCTTGCAGATGCAGGATGGGGCCTGTTCTTTGTCTACAAAGGCCAAGAAGAAATTGATATTGCGCTGGCGCCCAGCGTGCAGCAGTTCGCAACGCAACATGGCATTGAGCTACTTGGCGTCACGCTGGATGGTGTAGCACTGCCAGCCATCGTACAGAACCGCCAAAACGACCAGCACATAAACGTCCCGTTTAGTCCCGCACTCGTGTTAGTTAATCCTGGCACGGGGGAAATGAAACCGCTCGCTTATGGCTTTATCTCTCAAGACGATTTACTTGGCCGCTTCCTGAACGTGGCCACCGATTTCGCCCCTGACTTTTAAACGGAAAATACCCATGAAACGCATCATCACAGTTATGTTAATGACTCTTTTATTCTCTTTAAGCGCGAAGGCGACTCCTATGGGGGCAGCTGTTGCCGCCAATCCGAATGATTACGCGTTAGTGTTTTTCTTTCGCTCTGATTGCCCTTACTGCCACCAGTTCGCCCCGAAACTGAAACAGCTTGCGGCGCAAACTGGCACCTATACCTATGCCTTTTCGCTCGACAACCAAGGCATAGCGGGTTTTGAAGTACCCATTCCTTCCACGCCAGACATTGCCGCCACCTTCTTTGAGAACCCGCGCAGCGTGACAGTACCGGCCACATTCTTGATCAACGTCAATACCCGTAAGTTTGTCCGTTTAACCGTCGGTGATGTGACGCCCTCGCAGCTCCAACAAAGCTATCTTCAATCCCTCAATGACCCACAAGTCATTGCAAGCATGCGTTAGGAGCAACCTTCATGGACACGATGCTAATCATCAATATTTTACTGGCCTTAGCCATCTATAAGTTCGTACTCGTCCCCGTGCATGCATTGTTAAGTGCCGTTTGCTTGCGTGCGCTACGCGCACTACACCCGCGTCATAACGGCAACATAAGCGGCAGCATAAACGGCAATACAGGAGGTAAATCATGAAACGCTTAGCACTGACGCGCACACTACTGGGCGTCACTATTTCATGTTTGCTGACAACACACGCCTATAGCGCGGGGGTTTCAGGTTCACTAAACGATTTTTTCAATGGCCTAGGCTATGGCACTAACGTGACCAATCCGGGCTCATTCAAAGGCCAAAGCGCCAACTACTACAGCGGCGGCAATCTCTTTGTGCGTAGCCCCATTCGCGACGCGCAGCTCGTGAGTGTGCAAATGCCCAGCATTGCCGCAGGCTGTGGCGGTATTGATATGTTTATGGGGGGATTCAGTCACATTAACTCAGACGCCCTTGTTCAACAAGGCAAGGCCATCATTGCTAACGCAGCGCCGTTTGCCGTCGATTTAGCCCTGCAGACGTGGGCGCCACAAATCAAACAGATTAAGGACACGCTAACGGCCATTGCTGATAAGTACCTCAATCAGTCGATCAATTCTTGCGAGAGTGCCCAAGCGGGTGTCTCGGCGCTGGCGGGGTTTGCAGGTGTTGGCAGTCAAAAATACATTTGTGCCACTATGGGCACGCAAAATAACGCCTTTGCGGATTGGGTATCTGGCCAGCAAGAATGCGGCGCGGGCGGTCAAGCTAACAATCAGCTCGATAACGCCAAGAAAGATCCCGCACTAAAAGACATGGTGCGCAAAAATACCAATATTGTGTGGGCCGCCATTTTAAAAAACACCTTCCTTGCCAGCGATCCGACCTTGGCAGAATTTCTCATGTCGATTTCAGGCACGTATATTTATGACGCGACCGGCAATGCGCGCGGCTATGGCTCACTGCTGACCGACAACAATAACCTGATTAATAGTCTGTTAGAGGGCGGCAAAGCCGAAACCTATCAGTGCACCAATAAAGCGATTGATCAATGTCTTGCACCGACACAACAAACGATCACCATCCAAAGTAACCACGGCCTGCAATACCGTGTAGATACCTTGCTCAGAGGCATCGCCAGTAAGATGCAAAACGACCAGCCACTAACAGATAACGACAAGTCGCTGCTCGAATACACGACGCTGCCCATCATGACTTTTTTACGCACTGAACTAGAAGCAGGACTCACGCCACAAACCAATACTTACGCCAAAATCATCAGCGTGCAGTTTATTACCCTCTATCTGCAAAACATGCTGTCGATTGTGAAATCTTCTATCACGGCAACCAACAATGATCCCAAAGACATTGACCGCATCGAGAAAGACATTATCAACGCTAACCGCTTTTTAGAAGGACTCACCGCTAAAGCTCAAAATGAGGCGATATCACAGCACCAGCTCATTATGCAAAACCAGCAAATCAAACAGCAAATAACGGGCGCCATGAGCGCTAAAGCTAAGGCCAACTTGAATTTTGGGGAGCGATAACCATGGCGGTTGAGATTTTCACGTACAGCAACGGTGACGTGGCCAAGCAAGTGATGAATGCCATTGCCGTGCTGTTCAAGTCCGATTCATTTGCCAGCATGATAAGCATCTGTGCACTGTTTGCCGTTGTGGCCACCGCGCTGCACTTTTTCATCAAGCGTGACCATAACGCGATTATGAAATGGTGCGCGGTTTACTTTGCCGTGCCATTGCTTGCCATGAACACCACCGCCACAGTGCAAATTACCGATTTAACCAATCCGACGGGTAACTATCGCGTGGACAATGTGCCCGCGATAGTGGCGTTTCCGGCCTCATGGGCATCGCATTATATGTATGCCACCACCCAAACGGTGGAAGATATTTTTCACGTACCGGATGATCAACAATACAGTAAAACGGGCATGATGTTTGGCTCTGAGCTGTACAAGTTATCCAGACAAAGCGAGATAGAAAACACCCAACTTAAAGGCTATTGGCAGCACTACATCAGCAGTTGTATTCGCGGAGATATGCTACTCAATAATAAATACACATGGCGAGATTTAGCCAGTGCGCCGGATATTTGGGACTTTCTAGCGACTCACAACCCTTCGCCGCTACGGGCGATTCAAATGGGTCCTAATGACTATCCTACCTGCAAAGAAGCCCTTCCGCGCCTCAAGCAGCTATTCCAAGCAGACAGCGCAAAAAGCATCAAGTTACTGGGCAGTTGGATTTATGGTGAAAAGGCTACAAGCCAACAAAGCTTTTTGAATACCAGCATCAGCAGTGGTTATCAAAAATACGCCAATATCAGTCAAAGCGCGTCGCAAATCACGCTGCAAAACATGACGATTAACGCCCTGCGAAATGGCCTCGCGGATGATGCAGCGGTGAGCAACAACACCGCCGCCGCATTCAACTACGCCTATACACAAAACAAAATGCAAACCACATCGATGTGGGCGGGAATGGCCCTGCAGGCGCGCGAATTTTTGCCCATGCTGCAATCAATTTTGTTTTTGCTGTTTAGCTCTGTCGCCTTTTTAGTGGTGGCGATTGCCATGATCCCCTCGCTCACGTTTCAAGTGTTCGGCAACTATTTCAAAGGCTTTATCTACCTTGGCACATGGCCGGTGATGTTTGCTCTCATTAACTTCATCATGACCACACGCTTATCCCTTAACGCCACCGAAATCACTAACATTTACGGCGGGATCACCTTAAGCAACGTTGATCCCTTACAAGAAATGCATTCCCGCTATGCGGCCATGACCGGCTTTTTAATGATGAGCGTGCCAACTGTGATTGTGCCGTTAATCATGAAAGGCGGCGCGTCGGTAATGAGCAGTATGTCGCATCAGTTCGCGGGCATGATGAGCAGCGTTAACGCGCGCACCTCTGCGAGTGCGGCAAGTGGTGATATCAATTTGGGTAACGCTCAGGTGGATAACTACAGCTACAACAACACCAACGGCAATAAAATCGACACCACTGGCGTTGAACGTATTCATGGCAACACCAAGCAAGATGCAACCGGCTATGAAACCACCACCTTTGATGATGGCAGACAAGTCATTAATGGCCAAAATGCCTTAAGCCGTAGCTTGCCAGTGAATATCAGCAGTAACGATGTGGTCTCAAACTCCTTATCGCAATCTGGATCAAACGCGATCAGTGCGAGCAAAATTGAGAGTGAGCTAGCAAGCGAAAGCCTCGCCACCGTCAAGAATGCCGCACTAAGTCAAATGAGCGGGGTCAATACCTCGAACAGTTATGGCAGCAATAGCGCCACGGGCGATAGCGGCACCCATAACAAAGGCTTCGCAGATATGCGTAGTACGGTTAAGTCTTTTGCTAAGGACTTCAACCTGACAGAAGACCAAGCCACAAGTACCTTATTATCAATGTATGTCGGAGCAGAAGCAGGGGTGAAACTCGGCACACCTGGGAGTGGATTTCTTGGTTCTAGTGCGCACGTATCCGCCAATACTGGCACTAAAGGCTCAACCGATGATGTCAGCACAGCCCGTACCAGTGAAAGCGAACGTGACAGTCTACAGCAAAGCTACCTTGACCAGTTCAGCGCTAACGTTAACACCGTCAAATCCTATAACAGCGGCGAACAAGCCAGTACAACCAACAGTAAAAATGAAGGTGAAACACAAACCTTCCTACAAGGACTTAACGAAGCGACTACTCACGCCAAAAACTCCCAATCCCAGCTCACTGAAGCCCAAAGCTACACCGATGCGGCTAATCGCGTGAAAAGTGGATCTACCAGTATCAGTCACGATTTAAATCAAGACTTTGTGGAGTTCGTACAAGACGCAAGAGATAAGCAAGGTGATTTCATGGAGGTGATCAGGGGGCAAACACCAGAAATGCAGCAAGAGCGAAACCAACTCGCGGCCGAATTTACGAACAGCCCGAAAGTCAAAGCGATTGCAGAGCAATACAAGAACAATGAATTACCGCAAAACCGAGATGACATTATGCAAGCTCAGGAGCGTTACGCCACCGATATTGATTTCAATAAACAGCAATCACCACAGTATGCCCCAGCGCCGTTCAATGACAGCCTCTATCAAACGGGCGAATTTGAGCGCATCCAAGGCCATGCGGCGCAAGGTAACGCGGAAATTAGACAAGATGTGTTGCACGAAGAACAGACTCATAACGCATCTAGCGTCCCGAGCATTGATATAGAACAAGCCCGCGCAGACGTAAAAGCGGCGCACGCCCTAATAAAGCCAGACAGTCGAAGTGATGATGAAAAGTTGGCAGAAACAGTGCGTCAGTCAAGTCCCTTTAATACAGGACCAAAAATGTGATAATAGCCATGACTTTCAATCACAAAGAGATAACTTCATGAACATCATTAAAACATTTGCACTGTTGCTGTGCTTATTAAACCCCTTGGCGCAGGCTGAAACCACCCTGTTTGGCCTCACCTTGGGCAAATCCACGAGACAAGAGGTTGAGCAAAGCTACACCCTCCAAGACAAAAATACCGCATCGGGATTGCCTGATAGCTGGAATTATTATCGTGTGAGTGGTGAGCAGTTTAATGAGCCGTTGCTTAAGCATGCCACCCTCTATTTTGATAATACCCAAACCTTAGGCCGCATCAATTTTACCTTCCCAAGCTCCTTAGAAAAGTATAAGGCGCTAGAAGAACAACTTAGCCGCCAATACCCACGCATAAAAATGGCCCCTTTCGTATCGGAGCCATTACGCCTCGATAAAACCGAATTTCAAAATGACACCACCCATATCCGACTGGAGTACAACGTTTACAACATACTCTTATCTTTTACTGACCTAAAGTATCGCGCTATTGAAAAGAAACCTATAGCTGAGCTCAAAGCCCTCGAAGCCAATAAACCGAAAAAGGAACCCTAGACGTGACCTTAAAACATGACACTCCCCCCACTCAAGGGGGGGTAAAATCCATTTACCGCGCCAATCGATCTATTATCCATTGGACGATACTTGGCATTATGGTGATGACAGCACTGTTGTGTTGGCTACTCCTTGGTAAAGACACCTTACTGGGGGCGTATTATTACGCACTATATAGTGGACGCGCGTTATTGCAGCCCGCCGCAACGATGGTGCAAACACACTGGCAAGGCGTGATATACACCAGCACGCTAGGCGAGCAAGCACATAACCCCGTCTTGGCGGATATGTTTACCTTATTCACCACATGGTTTGCCATCATCTTCGGGGCTTGCACCACCCTAGGGTTAATTTTCATGGCGACCGATCCACGCTTTCGAGTTAAAGGAAAACCATTATCGATACTGAATCGCACCCTTGTATCAGTTGGTTTATTGCTTGCCTTTTACTCCACGTTGACGACGGTGTGGCAACCGAGCTACCCACCCGTGCTCACCACTTTTGCCACCAAGCACCTCGTCACACAAATACCCCTTACCTCGACGCCAAAGCAAACCGCCTTTCGTTGTGATGGCCGCACACATTGCAGCCAAATGAACTCAAGAGCAGAAGCTGTGTATTTCATTAACCATTGTCCCAACACCAAAATGGATGGCGACAATAACGGCATTCCTTGTGAAAACGACAGTCGCTGGTAGTAGGTAAGGAACCTTAATAATGACCTTAAA
>NZ_JAMTCC010000078.1:0-6357 GCF_025370265.1 Shewanella septentrionalis
TAAGACAATAAGTGATAGATGGTGAAATTAATTATAAATACACATTTTTTTGATGGCCAAATTAGCTATTAAAATAAACAAAGAAAACGGTATGTCTCATTAGCTCATGCTAGATTATACCTTTTAACTTATGTCGTGTTCATGATGTAAGTATCAAATATATTAGGAGGAAAATTGAAAAAATTCAGCGCGGCAATAATATCGACTACCCTGTGTATACCTTTTGCGGTCGTGGCAGAGGAACAAACTCAGTGGCATTACAGCTTAGGTGGTCATGATTTTGCAGTACAGGATTCTCACACATTAGGTGTGAATGTAAGCTTGCTAATCGATCATAAAACCCAAAACAACATCTCGTTTGCAGCATTGATTGACGCTTATGTTGACGTGGATGTTGATAAACTCGATCCTGATCATATTCCTCTTTGGTTTAAATCAGATTACTCAATAGGAAGTGAGCTATATCGCCTCAGTTCCGAATATTCATTTGATTGGCAGTTCGATTTGCAAGGCAAGCGTAATACCGTCAGTTCTGTTGAAAAACAAATTAAGGTATTCCCTGGAATTGCGGCTAACTTTGAAGGACAGCAATTACAGGCTCAATTAAAAGTGGGGGCGGGTTATTACTCACTTGAAATCGATGATGATGTACCAAGGACAAGAGGTTACGATAGAGGTGATTTTGGTAACGATGGCTTTGCCTATAGCTTTATGGGCCGCTTAGGCGTTGATTTGACTGATAAGTTACATATGCAAGTTGCCGTACAAACTTGGCAAGACAGTGAGCAGTGGTTAGAGAATCAATACCGACTTGAGCTAATCTATCAGACTGATTTTTTAGGTTTTGGTGATCAGTTAGTACTGTACACGGAACACACTCAATACAATTTAGATAATTATGCAAAAATGGATGTAAATTCGACTGGATATTTGCCAATTCTACCTTGGGATAATGATACTTTAGTACGGTTAAGCTTAATAATACCATGGTAAAAAAATGAGCAGTAACTTTAACTTAGAAACTATAAGTGTTTGTATATGCTATTTATTATGGTTTCTTTGTTGTTGATTTTAATGCTGGTCATTAGTTGTTTAATCGGGTAAAAATAAATAGTTTGTGATGTGTTGGGGTGTCGTAGAATACTTTTTTATGCGTTTCGATGCAAAATGACGGGTAATTTTCTGCAAGGCTTTACTACTCATATAGTGCTTGGGCTTAAAAATTTCCATTATTCAGCTCAATGATAATGAAGTCATCAATAGTCACTTTAAGTAAGTCAATATTTGGTAAGTATCTACGAGAAGTTATGAATTATATTAATAGAAACACCCTGACAGAGTTAGATTTACATTGGTTTCGTAAATTTAAAGCCAGTAAGAATCTTGATACGTTATCAATACAAGTGACTGGTGCGGAACGTAAAATTGAACAAGATGCTGCACTCTCTCACCGTGAGAAGTTTGATAACCTTACGTCGATTAATACCGCGTTTTGTCTTCGTGAAACTGAAATAAAACGACTCACCGGAGATTGGTCTTAAACTGGACGTTATTGAACAAAGCTGTTGCGCGCTGCTTAACTGTGATTCCGCTAAATGTGTAAGTCTGCCAGTATCTGCTAGACTTAAAAGATGTGATGGAACACTACTATGACAAGGAATTCTCAATGCAACTCATACAAATCAAGCAATGCTATCAATTCGGAAGCGCTCGATACGATAGAGCCAGTCTTAAAAAAGCAAATTCCTATAGTCCTATAGCATACCAATTAATTATGATTTGGCAGCGGCCAAGTCCAACAAACAATTTATGCCCTGCAAACAGCGCGTAAATACTAAAGCGTTAGGGTAAATTTAACTTCAATCAACCAAAAGGGACGTAAGCACAATGCTGTTTGAATTACTTTATACGAGTATCGCACCGGCAGGTTTATCAGAAACTGAACTTTTAAGCATATTAGAAAAAGCCAGAGCAAAAAACCAAGCCTCTGGTATAACAGGAATGCTGGTTTATCATAATCGGGAGATAATGCAAATTCTTGAGGGTGAAGAACTCAACGTCAGGGCTCTTTTTCAAACTATTTTCAAGGACGAAAGGCATACTAGTGTCGAAGTTTTTTATCAGGGGAATATTGACCATAGAGCATTTTCTGAATGGTCTATGGCATTTAAAGTGCTCGATGAGAATACAGTCAGAAAAATGTTAATTGGGTATGAAAATTTCAACCCCGAAAAATCACCGATCAGTATGATTGCGGATAGTCCAAATCGAGGTAAGAGAACATTTCTGAAAATGCGAGATTCGCTGTAAGAAAACTTGTGTTTCTAAAGGTTCTATCCAAACAACCGACTTAATTTGAATCTCACGAATTAGAGTAAAAATCTAACGCGCTTTGTCCAAAAACGAGCTAGTGGTTCACTCTACACCAGACTGATTCACACTGATACCCCCGATGTTACAACCGAAATCAATATTGTTATTGGGGCCTGATTTCATTAGCTAGCAGAGGATTTTAAAGTCGTTATGTAGTTTGGCCCAGTGAGCTTTTAATATCGCTTTATGCTCTTCATGCATGGGGAGTTCAGCAAGTGCCTCTGGCCAAAGAGTACGGGCTTTTTGCATGGCATCCAGTAAATGAACCTTTATCGCAGGCCATGGTAGGCCTGTTCTCGTTGCCCATGCTTGGAAGGTTGTAATATCGATGGCGTACCATAGCTTTTGTTTATTCATGTTGAGGGCTATGGCGGTTTCGCCTTCTATGTAGGGTAAGGTGCTGACAATATCGTAAGCGGGTGAGAGTATCGCATTTTGGGTATCTGGGTAGATAACACTCCAATTTTTTAAGTGGGCATCACCGTTGGCGAGCAAGATATTGGCCAGCAACCGCCTTGCCATTTGCTGCACGTCTTTTAGTCCGTTGTAGCTGCTCATGTATAGAGCTTTAGCTATGGCTTCGTAGTTGTATTTGCCGTATTTATCATGGGCGTAAACTTCGAATATTTGGGCAAAGTCCTCTGCATGAATGCGGCCTGTATCACTGCGGTCAAAGCGCTTAATTGCATAAGCCGTTGGTTCATCTGGTAGTTTGATGTTAGGTAGATTATCCAATGCGTTAAGCGAGATGAGCTCAATTTCAGGGATATTCACTCCGATTATTTGTGCCAATTTCATTGCGGTGTATTCATTTTGTGGGACGTTGCGGTGTACTGTTGAAGGCGTCTTGATAATCCAACTATCTTGGCCTTCTTGATTGGCATTTATGTTGAATCGTCCATCGTTTCTGCTTGTCGAGAATTTCATTTGAACACCGGCAAGTGAGAACTTATTACTGGTGTGGGTGATGTCGATTACGATGGCTTCTGTTCTTTCCCGTGGTGATAGTGCCCAGGCTGGAATATCTTCTTTTGCTATGGCTGATGCGATTAAGCCGCCGGGAAGATTGTTCCCTGCCCATGCCAATATGGGAAATTCGTTGTTCTCATGTACTTTTAGCGCGGCTGACATCCAATGTCGCAATACGCCCTCGGGGAGCAAATTGGACAGCACTGGTGACAATCTTTGTGTTCTGACTTGTATTTTATCGATGTAATGTGGGTCTAGCAGCTGGGTGAGCGTTAATGTTGGTCGAAGTGCTTTTGGCATCGCGATATATTCAGGGTCAAATTTCAGAATGTTTTTACCACCAGAATAATGGGTGAGTATCGCAATCCGTTGATGATTTAAATAAAGCGCGAGGGCCTCTACTGATTCAGCCGGTTTCATAGGTTATCTTCTTTATCATCAACTGAATGTAGGACCTTATCCCAAGATGTGCCCGTCTCTGTCGTTAAGTTGTTAGGCGAATGACGGTCAATTTCTGGTTCTAAAGTTGCTTGGTTAATGAGTGCTTTTACTGCACTTATGTGCTGTTTAGGAACGATCATCATTTCAAGGTTTAATCCTTCCAAGACTCTTAGTAATGTCGATAAGCGAGTATCACTGCCACTTTCTATTCGTTGGTATTGTTGCTGTGACATACCTATGTTTAGCAGCATGTCTTTCTGACTTAGTGCTAGTTGTTCTCGGTAGTGCTTGAGTTCTGTGGCTAATTCGCTGAGGTGCTTCATGGTGTTGGCTCGGTTATCTTTTTCTTATAAACATCATATTAGTTGTTATTTACTATTGATTACAACTAATGAGATGTTTATTTGTATAAATACAACCAATTTGTTGTTTATGCGGATGGATACAACATATTAGTTGTATATGTGACGTTGATATCGGATTGGATTTTGTCATAGATGAGGTGGTTGTCGCGGGCTACATTATGGCCGCGCTGGTGTGTGTGATTAGGCCGGCTTGATTGTGTAGACATTGAAGAGTCGTTATTTAACACCACACTTCTGGGACAAAACCTTATTAGCCAGATTCGGATTAGCTATTTTATTAGTAACGCCTCTTTGGGCTACAAACTAATCAACTCTCGATATCACCAGTTGGAATAGGCATAACAGGGATATGAATCAGTTCTCTAGAGATCTGATTCATGCTAAGGCAAAAAAAAGCCCCGTTGAAAGGAAGAAACGGGGCGAAATGGGTCTGTTTTAAGGTCAGCATGAATCAGTCTGGTGTAGAGTGATTCACTAACTGATTTTTGGGCATTTTCGTGCTAGCCTAGATCGCGCTGAGGCGGCGATATGTAACACCTTACCTTTATTATAATTTAAAATTATCATTTTTATAAATATCGATAATTTTAATTGCTAATGATTAAGCCATATATTCCATTCCATCGAAACGATAGTTACAAAAAGAAATGTATTGGAGCACATTATGAAAATGAATCACGTAGGTATTATGGTTGGTGATATGGACAAAGCGGTTGAATTCTATACTAAAGCGCTAGGTCTTCGTATTGTAATGAACAAGACTAAAGTGATTGAAGAACGAGAATCTGCGATTGGCCGTATGTGCATTGCGGTATTCGGTGAAGGTTTTAAAGGCTTTAACATCGCTCACTTGGTAACAACAGATGGTATCGGCGTTGAACTGTTTGAGATGAAAGATCGTCAAGAACGTCATGAAGTAGACTTCGCTCGCCTAGGTATCTTCCACTTCTGCTTACAGCTACCTAAAGAGCAGTTTGATACAGCAATCAAACGTGTTGAAGAGTATGGCGGTAAAGTTCGGATGGACATCATGCGTTACCATCCAGAAAACGAGCTAAAACAAGCACAAATGGTTTATCTGGAAGACCCGTTTGGCAACCTGTTTGAGTTCTACTCACATTCTTACGAAGACACTTACGCTTCAGACTATGAATAAGTAAATACGTAAAACAAAAGGTTGGCTCTGATGCCAACCTTTTTGTATTCATTCCTAGGTCAGATATAAGATCAAAAAGCTAATAGCTTCTGAATAGTAGTTCTTAACTTACATCAACCAATATCAAAAGAGTTCTCGATAACTTTAATGATCTGTTCATAACGCCTAGCAAGTGGTGAATTAAGTTTGCTAACCAAGTACACAGGCTCCTGTATCTCTGCGGTAATATTGAATATTTTTAGCTGTTCTTTGGCTGCGAACAGGTTGACGCACCATCGAGGAACCACCGTAAAACCGATACCCTTAGCTATAGGAACCAATATTTGATGCACTTGGTTAATGTAGCTTTGTGTCGAAACATTCTCTAAATCGACCAAACTAAGTAAATCATTGTGGGCTTGATTAACATAAGTTTGGAAATAGTGAGCCAAATCTGGATGACGAACTACTCCCAACTCCATTAACAATTCATTTATAGATAAGTTTTCGTCTGCGGAAAGTGGCAGCACAAGAGCAAGACACTCCGCACCAATAATACGGCTCGCAAAATATTTAGGATTGGGTTCTTTTGTCACTAAACCTATATCCAATTTTCCCTGTAGTACTTGCTCAAATATACGTTGGTTTGGTGTTGCTTCTAACTCAATGGATAAGTCTGGATAACTCGTTTGCAAAGAAAGTAATTCTGAATAAATCAACCAGGCGAAAGTTCCCGAACAGCCAATAGTACAGCGACCTCGGAAAGGTTCGTCGTGTGCCAAATTCTGTAATAGTTCAGACTCTTCTTCAAAATGTTTGACAGCATAATCGTAAACTTTACGCCCATAGATTGTTAACTCAAACTTTTTGTTAAATCTCTTTATTAGAGGATAACCGCATGCAGCTTCTAGTTTATTTATGTGCTGGCTTACCCCAGGTTGCGTCATGTGGAGCAATTCGGCCGTTTTGGTGAAGTGTCCAACATCGACCAATGTTTTAAAAGTGTTAAGCCAAATAGGATTGAGCATAGTTAGAAACCAATAATTATTAATAAATACATTTTCAATAATCATT
>NZ_JAMTCC010000079.1:0-6330 GCF_025370265.1 Shewanella septentrionalis
AGACGGTTGCTAAAAAAGTACCTCAGCAAAAATGCCGATGCAAAGCAGGCGTGAGTGTATTTGTGCAATGCTAAGGCACGAGTTTGATCAGGGCTCAGTGAATAAGGAAAGAAGTCGAACCCAATGCCAATCCACAACAAGCCAAGCCGTAGCAGTGCTTCTGATAGCGAGACACCTCAACACGAGGCAACGGAGACTTCCGCTGGCCCTCACAGAGGTGCTGCAGGTTCTGGAACGGATGCCACTGTAGCAACACAAAGCCGCCGTCAATTCCCCCTAAAAAAGACTTTATTGGCGACCAGCTTAACGGGCATCTTGGCGGGCGTGGCGTTAACTGTGTGGATTGTGAATACCCAGGCTGAAAAACTGATTATGCAGGTGGCAAACTTTGCCCTCGTAGGCATGGACAGCGAACTGATTGACATTGAATTAGGGAAAAGTCAGTTAGAACATTGGCGCATTACTTCTGCCAATCTTAGGGTGCATGACAGCCATATCACGCTTAATGATGTGAGTATCCAGCTAAAACTTGACTGGCCGCAGAGCTTTGCCGAGCTGAAACAGTTCAGCCAAATTGCTTACCTCACTCAAAAAATCACCCAAATCTCCACAGGTGATATTGAAGTCGAGTTAGGGCAATCGCTATTTTTACCCAATCGAAATGCCATCGATGAACAAGGCCCCGCCTTGGCCTTAGATATCAAATCGTTACCCCTCATCGATATCGGTAAAACCAGCCTTATTCTCAAAGCTCACCATCTCGACACCCAAAATGATTTACCCGCCTATCGTTTGGTGATGGACAAGTTGAGCCTTAACGGCGCGGGGGAAATCAACAGCGAGTTTAGCCACGCAGGTGAAAGCATCGCCACACTTAAAGCCACACTCGCCGCCCAACAGTGGCAATTGGCAAGTCAAATTGCACTCGCGCCGCTGCTTGCGAGCTTGCATCAAATCAGCCTGAGGCAAACGCAAGACAGTGTGCTGAGTCCGTTATCGGAACTTGATAAAGAATGGCAAGCGTTAGCGATCGATCTACAAGGTCAATTAGTGTCCGACAGCCGTATTACATTAACTTCGGGCGAGCTTATCAGCCAGCACCAGTTAATTGACCCTAAGCTGACCTTTAATCAGTTGGCGGCGCTAGAACTTGCGCCTAAACCTGAGCTCGCATTTAAGATTGCTGGGCATTTAGCCGAACTTGACCTAAGCCTTGAGCCCTTGACCTTAGCCTTGACTCCCAATGCAGCGCAGCAACAGCGATTGATGCAGCTGCTCGATGAGACGCTGGCTAAACCTTTAACTCAGCCTCCATCCAACTCGGCAGCCAAGCCCGCTTCGGAGCAAGCGCCGGAACAAGTTGCAAGTCAAACAGCAGGTCAAATCGCTAAGCTGCTATCTGGGCTCAAAAGCACAGATGCACCAGTGGGGATCGCGCTGACATTAAGTGAAGCCCTGCATTATCCGCTGACTCAAATCCAGCTAGATGCACAGAGTCAACCGCTTAAGAATGAGCCGCTTGATAATAAGCCGCTTAGGTTCAAACTTCCCCGAATTGAGCTAAAAACCTTAGGCAGTAAACTCGATACCCAAATCGATTTGGCCAATGTTGAAGTGGTCAAGTCCGCCGAAGCGCTGTCCTTCCAAACAGATTGGCGCCTTAACGCTAAACAAACCAGCTCACTGCAATTATCTGAATTGTGGGCGAATACGCCCCAAGATCTCAGCTGGAATAGCAGCCAGTTAACCACTGCGGGCAGATTGAGCTTTAATCGGACACCAAGCTCAACCGACTGGCAATTCATTACCACGCCTATCGGCGCTGCCACCCAAACACAGCAAAATGCCGGCGACACGCTGCAGTTCACTGTGGGCGAGCTTAAACAGCTCAGCGCTCAAGATAACAATGCGGCTAAACATGCCGATGTGAGCCTTGGCAGTATCACAATAAACGCCCTTGCGCCGCTTACCGTCAGCTCGCAGCGCAACTCAAATACCAGCTCAAGTATCAGTTCAGCACAAACTTCTGTGCCCGCGTCCGATATTGCACACCAATTCACACTTGCCTTACCGCCTT
Organism: Shewanella septentrionalis; assembly: GCF_025370265.1. NCBI lineage: Bacteria > Pseudomonadati > Pseudomonadota > Gammaproteobacteria > Alteromonadales > Shewanellaceae > Shewanella > Shewanella septentrionalis. Next base: position 2,078 of record NZ_JAMTCC010000079.1, read on the forward strand.
TGACCTTGGCTCTGGAGCAGCTGCATTTTTCGCAAACCACACAGACGGTTGTTACTGAAACAGCTGCTGTTGATACAAAAAAGGCTGAAACGACTGCTGTTGAAACGAAAGTGACAGAAGCTAGCGCTGAAAAAAGCACAAACACGAGCATCACAACTAAAACTGACATGAGCGCGGGCAGTTTCTCGATTGCATTCCAAAAAGCCATGTCATTTGAATTTAAGCCCGAGGTCGAAGCCCCACTCGACTCGCTGCTCACAGCCACTTGGCAAAATCAACTCGAATGGCAAGCCAATCAGCTCAATATCGAAAAGCAGCTCAGCAGCAAAGGTCGAAGCCGTAAAGAAACCGTACTTAAGCTAGATAAGTTAACGCTGGCACAAAGCTTAAATTGGAAAAATAACACGCTCTTTGGTGATGAACACTGGCAAGTGGGCACAGTTGAGCTGCAAAGCCAACACAAGCTGAACCTTGCCACTGCAAGCAAACCTTTAGTGCTGACGGGTCAATGGGTTGTCGACACTAGCATGACCGAGGCGCTGTCCTTGCTCAATCAAACCCAGCCCTTGCCTGCTGAGCTTAATGTCACGGGTCACAACCAATTACAGGCACAGTTTAATTTAACCCAACAGCGCGATCAGACCCAATTTGCCATGCAAATTACCCAGTCGATGACCGAACTTGAAGGTTTTTATAAGGACACCACCTTTGAGGGAGGAAAACTGCAGGCGCAATGTGAGTTTACTTGGGGTCAATCTTATAAAAAAGAGTCTCATAAAAAACCGCAGGATAAAGGCTATTTTAGCAGTCTCAGTAAGCTCAATTGTCCGCAGATACTGATGACCTTTAACCTGTTTGATCCTGGCTTTCCACTGACCGATATCGAAGTGGAAGCCGATATCGCCCTTGGTAAAGATGCCGAGAAACTGCCCGACAATTGGATACAGCAACTCACAGGCTTAAGTGATACCGATGTTTCCATGACCGCCAAAGGCAAAGTACTCAGCGGTCAGTTCCTGCTGCCAGAATTTAATCTGAAATTACAGGATAAATCCCATGCGTATCTGCTGCTGCAGGCCATGAGTCTGGAAGAGGTTCTGCGCATTCAACCGCAAATTGGCGTCTATGCCGATGGCATATTCGATGGCGTATTACCCGTCGATTTAATCAACGGCAAAGTCTCGATCACAGGCGGTCAATTAGCCGCCCGTGCCCCCGGTGGCTTAATCGCCATTTCGGGTAATCCCGCGGTTGAACAAATGCGCCAATCTCAGCCATACCTAGATTTTGTCTTTTCGACGCTAGAACACTTACAATACAGTCAATTATCAAGCAGCTTTGACATGGACCAAGCTGGTGATGCTAAGCTACTCGTCGAAGTGAAAGGCCGCAGCCAAGGGGTTGAACGTCCTATTCACTTGAATTACTCTCATGAAGAGAACATGCTGCAATTATTTAGAAGTCTGCAAATTGGTAATGACTTGCAGGACAGAATCGAAAAATCAGTGAAGTAACAAGGAAACCTCAGTGAAGATAATTCAATTACAGCAAGTTAGCCTAGGTGCCCGACGCGCGCTTGTCGCATTGTTCGCACTCGCCGCATTGCAGGGCTGTGCGCCCACAGTAAAAATAGAACCGCCGGATAAACCTATCGTTATCAATCTCAATGTGAAAATTGAACATGAGATACGGATCAAAGTGGATAAGGAATTAGATCAACTCCTGTCAGACGATAAGCTGTTCTAATTGATTAAGAATTGAGGAATCACCATGAAATCAATCCGACTAAAAACAAAGTTATTATTGCTATTAACCCTCAGCGTCTTAAGCCTCAGTGCTTTTGCCATGTCACTTCAAGACGCTAAATCACAGGGCTATTTAGGCGAACAAGCCAACGGCTACTTGGGATTAGTGCAAGCCAATCCCGAAGCCAAAGCCGTGATGGATGACGTGAATAACAAACGTCGCGCCCACTACGAAACCATCGCCAAGAAGAACAAACTCTCCCCCGCCGACGTCGCTAAACTCGCCGGCGAAAAAGCCATAGCCGCCACAGATAAAGGCAACTATGTGCAAGATGCCAAAGGCAAATGGATTAAAAAATAATCCGCTTTTAAAGCGCTCTAGCGCATAAAAGCAAAACGAATAGACATAAACAAAACGCCTGCAATAGCTGGCGTTTTTGTTGGTGGTCGATAAAGGGAATGATTTGCTGGCCAATACCTTTGAACGAGGATCTAGATTTTAGATTGTTTGATGGAGTTTAGTTAAGCACAGTCATTCCAGTGACTCGCAGCAAGTACATCCGTGTATGCTCGACCGTGACATCCCTGTCACGGACGGTCACTTCCATGACAGTGCTTAATCTCATCGGCCCCGGCGTAAACTGGGTAACCAAATTTAACAATGGGTGACTTATTAAATTATTATCTGAATTCTGGGGCTACATTCCAATAAGCCGAAGAAAATTGGTGAGGATTACAGGCAACGCGATCTCCGCTGACCATACGTTCTTGCCATTCTTGAACCTTTTGCTCAGTTGTGCAGTACGCACCAGACAAACCAAGCAGTGTATTTTGACATTCTGTAAGGCCATCAGGTGTCAATCTGTAACCACCCAGCACCTCAATTAGCCACCGCTTTTCAATCCAATACTTTAAAGCTGTATCGCTATTAGCCAGCAAAAATAGTAAGAGGTCACGATTCATAATCACTGTGGAAAGTTGTGAGTTATTCTGCGCAACGCGAAATGCGGCAATTGTTAATGCCCGAACCTCCTTATTCTTGGTTCCTGTTAAGCCCATTTCCTCCGCATGTGCGTTGCTCGTGGGGTAAGAATTCGAACGGTGTAAAGTAACGTCATTTTGCAATGGGAAGATTGCTGTCATTTGTTTGTCCTATTCTTGCCTAATGCCCGCTTAAGTGGTTAGCAACGCTACCACGATACTCAATTATTACACCGTAAACACAAAAACCAAATCAAAGACCGAGCGTTGCGAATCCGTCTTGAAGCGTTTGTTGAACGAAGCCGCTTTGCGGCAGGAACAAGATAAAGCCATCCTTTTGCCCCTCATCCTAAATACTTGCTAGACGCGCCCAGCTTCGGTCGCAAACCTAGGAGTATCATCATGGACATTCACGAACAACAACGCTTTGATTTACTTTATGAACAACATCTTACCAACTTAACCTTGCAAGGCAAGCGGCCTGCAACCATTGATGCCTATAGCCGAGCTATACGCCGTATTGCGGCATATTTTGACTGCTGCCCCGATACCCTGACCACCGATGATTTAAAGCGCTATTTTGCCGACTTAATTGCCTCACATTCATGGAGCGCCGTCAAACTCGACCGTAACGGCTTGCAGTTTTTCTACTTTCACGTCCTCAATAAATCTTGGCAGTGGCTTAATATTGTTAAGCCTCCACAGGTGAAACACCTGCCCGATATCCTGACGCCCTGCGAAGTCGCGATAGTTATCAGCCTCACGCGTCAACTGCGTTATCAGGTCTGTTTCTTAACCCTGTACAGCATGGGATTGCGCCTTGGTGAAGCGATTTCATTACAGGTCGGGGATATTGATGCAGGACTCATGCAGGTGCATATCCGTGATGCTAAAGGTGGCAAGGATAGACTGGTGCCTTTACCTCAACGCACCTTGTTAGCCTTACGCTATTATTGGCGCACCCACCGTCATCCTCGTTGGCTATTTCCGGGTAAAGATAATCAACCTGATTCACTCATGGACAGAGGCGGGCTCCAAAAAGCCATGAAGCAAGTCATTTTAGAGTGCAACATTCATAAAGCCATCAGCCCGCACAGTCTACGCCACAGTTATGCCACCCATTTACTGGAGCAAGGACTCGATTTGCGCTCAGTGCAAACACTGCTTGGCCATCACAGCCTGAATACCACCGCCCGTTACACGCGGCTCACTGATATCACCCGTAAAAATACCTGTGAGGCAATTAACCAACTGACCAACGACTTAGCTTTGAGGTGGGAGTGTGGGTTATGAGCCAGTTTATCGATATTTTACGCCAACATCTGGCGGATTTTCGGCGGCGTTATGCCCATCAAATCACCCCAGAAATACATGCTGCTATCCATGCCATGCTCAGCTGTCGTTGCAACACGGCGAGGGTGAGTTGCTGGGATTGTCAAACCTGCGAGCAACAGCTTGAGTTTCCGCTCTCTTGCGGTCATCGCAGTTGCCCACAGTGCCAACATGGCACAACATGTGACTGGCTTG
>NZ_JAMTCC010000080.1:0-5849 GCF_025370265.1 Shewanella septentrionalis
AAAAAAAACCATAGATTGCTGGATTAAGAAAGGAATGTTAAAAACAACGAGTTGCTCTAAATCGAATAAAACCTTAATACCCAAAGAAGAGGTTGAAAATTTTCAAGAAATCATAAATTTAAACCGTAGTAGTTGGGATAAAGAGTTATTAGTTAAACCAAAAAAAAGGTTTAATCTAGTAGAGTTATTTGCGGGAGGCGGTGGGCTTGCATTAGGCATGGAGCAATCCGGACTGCACAGTGTGTTATTAAATGAACTTGACAAGTCAGCATGCAAAACACTTAAACATAATCGCCCAAACTGGAATGTTGTTGAAGGTGATATATCTAAAATAGACTTTAAAGCCATTAATGAAACAATTGATATTGTTACAGGTGGATTCCCTTGCCAATCTTTTTCATATGCAGGAAAAAAACTAGGGTTTGAAGATACCAGAGGCACCCTGTTTTTTGAATTTGCCAGAGCAGTAAAAGAGCTTAGTCCTAGTGTTTTTATGGCTGAAAATGTAAGAGGTCTTCTAACTCATGACAATGGAAGAACAATTAATACGATTAGAGACATTGTAAATGACCTTGGTTACATATTGGTTGAGCCAAAAGTCTTGAAGGCGATTTTTTATAAAGTTCCTCAGAAACGTGAACGCCTAATTTTAGTTGGTATAAAAAAAGAGTTCGCAAATCAGGTTGAATACCATTGGCCTTCGCCATATAAGAGAGTTCTAACTGTTAAAGATGCTTTTCTAAAAGGAGAGCTATATGACTGTAATGTTCCACTTTCAAATGGACAAGTATATCCTCAAAGAAAAAAAGAAATTATGGATCATGTACCTCAAGGTGGGTATTGGAAGAATTTAAGTGATGAACTACAAAAAGAATATATGAAAGCAAGCTACTTTCTGGGCGGCGGAAAAACAGGAATGGCAAGGCGATTATCAATGGATGAACCAAGTCTAACGCTGACGACATCTCCAGCACAGAAACAAACTGAGAGATGCCACCCGATAGAAACCCGTCCACTACAAACTAGAGAATACGCAAGGATTCAAACATTTCCTGACACTTGGGAGTTTCAAGGCCCCATTGGTGCGGTTTATAAACAGATTGGAAATGCAGTCCCTGTTAATATGGCAGCAGCTCTTGGCCGCTCCATTGTTAGACTTTTAAATGATATAGATAACCATAAACATTAGTCACCATAAGCTAATTTAAAATAGTCCATGTAGTTGGGGATGTCATTGAATTTAAAATGTTCATCTTCCAACTCTTGTTGGTATATAACTTCTATAACTTTAGGTAAAATAGCGTGTAGCTCTTTTAAAGCATGTTCTCTTCCCGTCACTAATTCGTAAAAACTAGCCCCATCAATAACTCTTATTAATGGGTTACGAGCGCAAACTTCACCCTTTTCTTTGTCGGAAGGAGTGAATTCGCCATTATATCTCTGCTTTCTTTTTGGAATAATTTGCACAAAGTAAGAAGTGTAATCTTTAAATTTACTGTGTTTTGGCGAAACCAAACCTTCTAGAGAATAATATTTGTTCGATAAATCCCCGCCTGTAACAGTTGAATACTTATTTTTAATTTCTGCAATTATCTTTTTATTAACATTAACTAAATCGACTACTGAACCAGTCCCCAAATCAGACCATCCATCCACGTGCCCAAGGACTTTTTGGTGAAATGTACCAACATGGTTTTGAATTGTTTTTTGTGTTTGTCTCATAAGCTCTGAACGCTTCCAAATCTCATGATTAGGGAAAGATGGCCCCTCAAATAAAGAACAAAAAGGATCAACGACATTCTTATTGAAATCTTTATTGGCTTGTTTATTTTTTTCTAATGTTTTTTGCACCAGAACACGAACTTCTAAAAAGAGATTCTCGTCAGTAATAAACTCTAGTAACGCCATGATACCTCAATGAAAAATTTATTAATTTAATTAAAAATAGTAACACAACAGCATATAGAGCCTCCACCTCTATCAGCGACGTTGTTAAATCTGCTTTTTAAAGGAAAAACTCACCATCATAGACTTAATCCACGGTCATTTTTTCGGCCACGTTGCATCGCTATTTGGTTAGCAATGTCATTAATCTGCTTAGTTGCGATTCCAATCCGTTGACCTGCTCTGCTAAGCTCTTTACCTGCATTTTGAGTGCCTGATTCTCTGCTGACGTAGTGGTGAACATGTGCTGCAAAGCCTTGTAGCTGCTCGACAATGCCGTTTGTTGCTGCTCTTGCTGCTGCTGATATTCTGTTACAGATTTTAGTAACTGTGACTCTAATTCCGTCATTTATTTGTTCTCCATCTCGACTACGTTCTGGCCGTTCGATTCCCACTGCTTGCTGAGTTTCTTGTTTTTCGGGAATAGTATGTATTGCTTGCCGTCTTGCGTTAACAGCCTTAACCCAAAAGTTTGATTTTGTAACGTTTTCAATGCCTGATTTTGTTGCTCTATCGTGGCTAAGTTCTGCGCTATCTGGTTGCCCTGATACCATAAAACGCCCTGAATCGAGATTAGCGCGATGAATATTGTCAGGAGCAAGTAAGCCCATGTGCTGAGCGCCGTTAGCCTCATGGTTGAAGCCTGCGAACGTAACTCCTCCGTCAAGGCGTGGATATCTGCGCTGATTATGCTCTGAGAGCCTTCTAACTCCCTCTGCAAGCTCTTGGTGTGCTCGTTGAATTCGTTGCTCAGTCGCTGCTTGGTATTCTGTTGCAGCTCTTTCGATTGCTGCTCCAGTTTCTGCGTTAAATTTAAAATCTCGTTCATAGATAGCCCCTTTGAGCCGTATATTTTTGCCGCCATCGGGGTCAGCAATTGATATTGAACTTTTGGTTTCTCTGGCGACCGTAAAACCCGCATCAGATAGCGTTTTAACCACGTCTGCGCGATTAGTGATTAACCCGTTCGCCATGACCGTCATTAGGCTGTTTGTAATCGTTTCAGCGGCGATTTTTCGGTTTTCAGGTAGGTTACGAGGCGTGACAAGTGAACGATGGTTTAGCGGGTTATCTGGGTCGGTTAATTTGTAGATGTGATTCGTAATGTTTTTCCAGTTGTTTACCCGTTTTAAATCGCGTTTGTAATACCAAGGCTGCAAGCGTTTACCGCTCTGTAACTCGATATTGGGCACAACAAAGTTAAGCTCCAATCGATCTTTGTCTCGATGTTCAACCCACATACAAGCGTATTGATCTGCGTCCAGGCCTGGGAACATCATTTTTTCAAAATCTGACATGATTTTGTCTTTAGATTCACGGTCTAAATCATGTTCAGAAAACGACAACACACCGCTGGTATATTTTTTTGCATAGGGGCTAGCATTGATGATAGCTATGATCGCCTCAAGATCACCTCTATCGAGCGTAGCACCCACTCGTTGGCGGTCTTTACCCATTAGATAATCTACTGGGCCAGCTCCGCCGCCTTCGCCTCGCGCATGGAATTTAACAATCATTTGAATAAGCCTTTTTAATTTCAGCTAAGTGCCTTTCAATGCTCACAAGCTCAGTAATGACGCGACTTTTGTCGATACTGTTCCACTGGCTGCTGTTAACGGCTCTGGCAATTTGGTTTAAATTGTTTCCGATACCGGTTAATTGACGTTGTAGCTCTGGGCTGACCGTGGGAAGCGGGGCAGTTCGCTTAGCAGGAACGCCTAAGCATGTCTCACGAATCCATTCTGCTAAGCGCAGTTTTGTTGAACGCTCGACTAGCGTGTCGTATTCCGCATCAGTACAGCGAATTTTGATCACCCGTTCGCGCTTTTCCATTACTTAGCCGCCTGAAAAACCGCTTCCATTAATCGCTCAATGGCCGCTTTGTCCAAACCAAGACTCAAATCAGGATTAGCTATCAGGCGTTTTAAGGTGTTGATGTCCTCTCGATTAAAGGTCACTGTTACCACTAGCTCGGCTTGTCGGGCACGATAAGCGGCCTGCTTTTCGGCAGGCGTCATTGCGCGGCCTGTTGATGGACGGCCACGTTTAGGTTTTTGCGGGATAAAATCCACAGTCCGATCATCTGATTTATCTTTCATTCTGAGCATCCTTTGCAGTAACAGTGACGATAAAGATTGAGGTTTAGATTTCGCTTTTAGGGGGTTTCGGGGGATTTGCATCCCCTGAACCAGACACACGGATGACCAAAGGAGCGCAGCGACTGTAGGGCACTCTGTGTACGCTGGCTTCCTCAATAAAAAAGGAATGAATGTAAAATAAGCCAGCACAATCGAATTTGCAAGGGGATAAGGAAAGGGCGTAAAACTAACGCGCTGCGCTTGTTTGCTGACTAGACTCATTTCGCAGCAAGCTGCTCAATCGCTAGTCCAGCCTGAGCGAATGATTTTCTATTTTCTGGGGATGGATTAGAGAAACACTGTTTAAGTAACAGTGACTAGGGAGGGGGCTATTATCTGATATGGTTATCGGATCACTAATTTTAACGCTTGAGGTATACAGGGGCAAAGCACCCCCGAAAGCATAGGGAGGGGGCTATTATCTGATATGGTTATCGGATCACTAATTTTAACGCTTTGATGTCCACCGGCTAATTGTAGCCGAACCGATTCCTAAATCTTCTGCAATCATGCGATTTGAGTACCCCTGAACCTGCATGAGTAACACTTTAGGCAGTAATTCCGCTTTGGTGCCATTGGTGGTTGGTCGTTTTGATTTAGCGCCTTGCCTGGCCTGCCAAGCGCTGAACCCCTCTTTGGTCATGCGCTTATGTGTCCATCGAGCAACAGATTTAGCAGTGGCTTTGACCTCTGATAATGGTAACGGTGACTTAAATTCGCGGTTGTTATATGCCTCTGCACGGGTTAAAACCGCTTCGAACCAGCGTTCATACTGCGGATAACCTTGTCTAATGGCCTTGTAAGCCCACTGGGAGAGATAATCGAACAGATTGCAGTTACGGCCTAGGCCATTGCCTAAAAGTCGTTTAGATCCGTTGTAAGCGCTTAAATCAAGATAGTCGGCTAACCAATCGAGTGTATAGAGATTTGGCTCCCACGTAGAAACGAGCCAATGCGGATTTAGCGGGTTTTTGCAGATTAGCCCTGCGTAGTGCTCATCTGAACCGAGTTTTGCCCTTAGAGCGGCTTCTACGGCCGCTGCGTAGCGCAAAGCCTTGCTACTTCCATCAGGGGCGGTACGAATTGGGATTTCTAGGCCATAAATCAAATGCGCGTGACCGTTTTCGCGGTTAGTTACGACGATATTGGGGGCTGGGGCACCCGCATCTTCCCAACACATAGTCGCGCCTAGACGATCAACATCAAACACGAGCCAATATTTATGAGTCGGCCCATTGTGTTGAATGTAGCGAGATTTAACGGCTTTTTTAGCCGCAATGATACTCAGACCATTAGATAAATTATCAGAATAATAAGGTTTTTTTGGTAAACGCTGTTCAAAAAACGTTAGTTGACAGGTTGCATTCAAAAATCACCGCTCAAATGGCGGTTATTAGGTTGATATGTATGATCCATGTGTTAATATTCTCTTAGGATTTATCCTGAACCCTGAACTCTCAAGCCTCCCGCCAAGTTGGAATGAGATTCGGGGTTTTTATTTTATGGAAATAGATTACAGCATTTAAACCTATTTAACACATCATTATTTCTTACATGTTTACACAATTACATTAAGCGAATCTTTCCTGATTATTTAAGAAACAGGAAAGATATAACTGCATTGTTCTCAAAAAATACTGGACCTTTTTTCCCCAAAAGGTATACTTCCGCCCATTGTCAAACCGAACTGGAAGCATCAAATATGATTGATGTCCATAATGATTCGTTCTACACAGTAGAACTTCTGGCTGACATCCTTTCTGAATC
>NZ_JAMTCC010000081.1:0-5791 GCF_025370265.1 Shewanella septentrionalis
AGCCGGGATCTAATTAATGCAATGTCACAAATAAAAATACCCAGCAAAGGCTTAATGCTGATCGTTTTAAGTAGTTGAACGATCTTTCAAGGGCTTCATAATCAGCCGCAACCTAAGTTGCGGCTGATTTTTTTATGTCTGAATTTTCTAAAGAGCTACTTGTTACTGCTGAATTTTGCCAATCGCAGGATATTGATGTATTCGCCAAACATGTTCCCATGGATTGGGTGGCTGAGGCTGTGCAACAAACTGGCAGGGCACATCACTTCGAACCCGTCGTTTCCCTGCAGAGCAAGCTGTTTGGTTGGTTCTAGGCATTGGTTTGATGCGTAACCGCTCGATTCAGCAAGTCTGTGATACGCTCTCACTGGCCTTTCCCGACGCCAAGGGGGAGCTCCCGCCACTGGCGACCAGTAGCATCATCAAAGCCAAAGAAAAGTTGGGTTCAGAGCCCATGCGTTATCTGTTCAAAACAACCGCTGCACAGTGGGAAACACAGTGTGAATTTGATGAGATAGCGGGATTGAAATTGCTCAGTGTTGATGGGACGTATTTTAAGACACATAACACTGAAGAAAACCATTACTTTGGCTTTGCACAAAGCACGGCTTCTTTTCCCTCTGTGCTGGCTGTCACCTTAATGTCTACTCGCAGCCACTTACTTTCTGATGCGGCTTTCGGGCCTGTTACCCACAGTGAAATTCACTACGCACAGCAATTGGTTGGCTCAGCTCCCGAGCATTCGCTCACGTTGTTTGACCGTGGGTTTATGTCTGCCGAATTGCTCATCAGCTGGCAAGGAAGCGGGACTAACACCCATTGGTTAACCCCGATAAAGTCTAAGACCCGCTATAGAATTATCGAGTCATTCTCAGAGTATGACCATCTGGTTGAGATGCCGGTATCACCCCAAGCTAAACAACAAGCGCCTTATCTGGGGGAGAGCTGGCAAGCCCGCCTTATCCTTATGCCATCACCCAAAGGTGATATCAAAGGGTTTATCACGTCCTGCCTATGTCCCGACACTTATCCAGTGAACGATTTGCTCAAGGTGTATTGGCAGCGATGGGAGATAGAGAGGGGTTATGGTGAGCTGAAGCAATATCAACTGGAAAATAAACCTGTCCTGCGCAGTAAGAAGAAGGATGGGGTGTATCAAGAATTATGGGGGATCTTGACGACCTACAATATTGTTCGGCTAGAGATGGCTGCCATGGCAGTGCAGCATAAAGTTGAGCCACAGAGAATAAGTTTCATTAATGCCCTGTTTTTAATACAGGATGAGTTTGGTTGGAGCGACAGAGGGAGTCCAGGAGCGATCCCACAGCACTTAAAACGACTGAGGGAAAATGGCAAAAGGTTGATTTTACCCCCGAAGAGGAAGCGGCCCAGCTACCCGCGTGTGGTGCTAAAGAAAACGGTGAAATATCCAAGTAAAAATGCCACCCGCTCTTAAGCGAGTGGCATTAAGCAAAGGCTGGGTATTTTAAAGGGGAATCCAACGTCGATTATTGAATGTTTTCTTCGTCGCCGAATTGGCCTTGGAACAAGACTGAAGATAAGTAACGTTCGGCAGCCGATGGCAAAATCACCACAATGGTTTTGCCCGCAAATTCTGGCAATTCAGCGATGCGGTTTGCGGCAACAACGGCGGCACCCGATGAAATACCCACTAAAATACCTTCTTCTTGCATTAAGCGGCGTGCCATGTCGATGGCTTCATCGTTAGTGACAGCTTCTACGCGGTCAATCAACTCTAAATCTAAGTTACCAGGGATAAAGCCTGCGCCAATACCCTGGATTTTATGTGGTCCAGGTTGTACCGGTAAACCTGCTAAGGTTTGCGCAATCACAGGAGAATCTGCTGGCTCTACCGCCACTGAGGTAATGGTTTTACCTGCCACTTTTTTCAAGTAACGGCTCACACCTGTAATCGTACCGCCCGTACCTACACCTGCAACAAACACATCCACTTCGCCATCGGTATCATTCCAGATTTCTGGACCTGTGGTTTTTTCATGGATTTCAGGGTTAGCAGGGTTATTAAACTGCTGTAATAAAATGTATTTTTCAGGAGCCGATTGACGGATTTCTTCCGCTTTATCAATTGCACCTTTCATGCCTTTCGCGCCTTCTGTCAGCACGAGATTTGCGCCAAGGGCTTTGAGCAGTTTACGACGCTCTAAACTCATGGTATTTGGCATCGTCAGGGTAAGCTTATAACCACGGGCCGCGGCTACATACGCCAGCGCAATACCTGTGTTGCCAGACGTCGGCTCAATCAGCTCGTGGTCTTTAGTCAGTAGACCCTTTTTCTCGGCATCCCAAATCATATTGGCACCGATACGGCATTTAACACTGAAACTTGGGTTACGCGCTTCGACTTTGGCCAGCACTTTACCTTGGCTAACACGGTTTAAACGTACTAGCGGGGTATTACCAATAGTATATGAATTGTCTTCGAAAATTTTGCTCATGGATTGCTTGCTCCTATGTTGGCACTATTGAATCATAATCTGCTGTGGCGCTTTTAGAAGTGATTGTTTGTTCTTCTTTATTCGATTTGGTTATTAAAGGATGTGCTGTTATTCGCAAACCCTGATTGGCAGCCAGTTTAACTGTGTTAACCTCTTGCTAACATAAAAAAGATTGTTGCATTCGCAAGGATAACTTCTTGATGTGTCAATCGTAAAACAAGCCTATCACTCGTATCGGACAAGACGCAAACATGAAACAACAGCAAACGGATTTGGGCAAAGACCCAAAAACTATGGTGACTCCCCATGCTTTTACCATTGCAGACACTGTGCTTTATACGCCATTGGCGGCGCCGCTAAAACGCGCTTTAGCCATGTTGATTGATGGTTTGCTGATCACAGTGTTAGCGGAGCAGATGGATTGGATGTTTGTGTTGCTGGTGGTCGGTATCATTTATATTGAGAAACGCAGTCATAAATTGGGTCGTTTACTCAAATGGGGACTTTATGCCGCAATGTTGGCTTTTATGTTGCTCACGACCGCCGATAATCTGCTTAATGTTAATGGCTCAAGCAATACCGATAATGAGCAGGCAGTAGAGGGGGCTGCATTGGGTAAACAAATTCTTACCTCGCTTCCGGCCATCATTTCGTTGAGCCTTTGTGATAATTACGCTTGTGGTAAAACTCAAGTTCAATCCCTGCGCGAGGTGATAGAAAACGCTTCAGCATCAAAGGGCATGACAGAGATTGAGCGACGGGAGATAGTCCTTCACGCCATAGCCAACAGTAGTTTGTCTGCTGCAGATAGCGAAAAGCTCCAGACGGAAGTCCTTGATGGCACCTTGTGGCCAGTTATCGCGCCCCAAGCTGAGTTGCAAATGCCTGATACTCAGTCTGAGCTGCTTAAGCCGATTCAAGCCATTGAAAAAATTGAACCAACTGATCCCGCGCAAGGTGTTGCGGCTAATGCTGCAAAAGTAACCGAAACGACAGACACAACCAAAACAGTACCTTCGCCAAGCACAAGAGTGAAAAGCGTCGATGATGAAGAGGAATCCACCACCCACTGTGTTATCGCTTGGGTTAAAGGCTTTATGAGTGATATGGGATTGGGCTTTGGTTGGGCGGCGTTTTACTTTACCGTTTTTACCGCCCGGTTTGATGGGCAAACCTTAGGCAAGAAGATGCTTGGCATTCGGGTGATCCAGCTCGATGGCGCTAAAATCAGTTTATGGGCCGCCTTTGGCCGTTATGGTGGTTACGCCGCAGGCTTCACTACTGGCTTACTTGGCTTTATGCAAATATTTTGGGATGCCAATCGGCAGGGGATCCAAGATAAAATATCTTCAACAGTCGTGATAGACTTAGCACAAATGCATAAAAAGCAACGATTAGAGCAGCAGGGGCCAAGTGAGTTAGCGCCCGCGCTTACGAGTGATGATGCCGCCTCTGCTCACCTTACAACAAGCACCCGTTCGGAGCACCTATGAAACAGGTCGTGATTTCGGGGAGTGGCTTATTTACGCCGCCCCACAGTATTTCTAATGAAGCCTTAGTTGAGAGCTTCAATGCTTATGTGGATATTTATAATCTTGAAAATGCAGGCTTAATTGAGCAAGGCCATGTCGCGGCTTTGTCCTATTCCTCAAGCGAATTTATTGAAAAAGCCTCGGGCATCAAGCACAGATATGTGATGGTGAAAGAGGGCATTCTCGATCCCGAAGTCATGATGCCGTTAATTCCAGAGCGCAGCAGCGAAGAGTTATCCATGCAGGCTGAAATTGGGGTTGAAGCCGCATTGATGGCACTTAGCAATGCCAATCTCAAAGCTGAACAGATTGATCTGGTGATTGTTGCCTGTGCTTATACCCAGCGTGCCTATCCTGCGATGGCAATTGAAATTCAACGTGCGCTCGGTACGCGCGGTTATGGTTACGACATGCAAGTGGCGTGTTCATCGGCAACCTTTGCAATTGTCGCCGCTGCTAATGCGATTGCTACGGGCTCAGCCTCAAGAGTGCTCGTGATTAACCCTGAGATTTGTTCGGCGCAGGTGAATTATCGCGACCGTGACAGCCATTTTATCTTTGGTGATGTCGCGACCGCACTGGTACTGGAAGAGCAAAGCCTAGCTCAATCTGACAATGTGTTTAAAATTCTCTCAAGCCGCTGTTTTACTGATTATTCGAATAATATTCGCAGTAATTTTGGTTTCTTGAATCGCTGCGATCCCAGTGCTGCCCATCAGGCCGATAAACTGTTCCACCAACAAGGGCGCAAAGTGTTTAAAGAGCTGCTGCCGATGATTTACCAACATTTGGATGAACATCTGGCCGAGCAAGCGTTAACGCCGCAGTCTTTTAAGCGTTTGTGGTTGCATCAAGCTAACATCAACATGAATCAGTTCGTGGTGCGAAAGCTGCTTGGGGATGATGTGTCAGCGGAACAAGCGCCTGTCGTATTAGACGAGTACGCCAATACCGCATCCGCTGGCTCCGTGATTGCATTTCATAAGTATTCCAGCGACTTTAAAGCGGGTGATTTAGGCTTATTAAGTTCTTTTGGCGCGGGATATTCCATCGGCAGTGTGATTTTGCAGAAGTGCTAAGCTAGCTTCGTAATAAGCAGATTTGTCTGCGGTATCTATTAATATAAACAGTTTCAATTAACCAATGCAGTTCACCTCAAGTGAACTGAATTGGTTAGATACTTGGTTATTTTTTTCTTTTATAAATAGAGTTGGTTACAGGGCCGAGTTTGAATCGAGGACCTTCGCCTGTTGTTTATAAAGAGTTGAGCCCGAGGAGTTATCAGTGGTGCACTGGTGATGATTTACAGAAGGTTTTACGAATTTCAAGTACAAAAAAACCAGCTTAAGCTGGTTATCTTCTCTTATATAAGAGAATTGGTTGCGGGAGACGGATTTGAACCGACGACCTTCGCCTGTTGTTTATAAAGAGTTGAGCCCGAAGAGTTACCAGTGATGCTCTGGTGATGATTTACAGAAGATCATTATGAATTTCAGGTATAAAAAAACCAGCTTAAGCTGGTTATCTTCTCTTACATAAGAGATTTGGTTGCGGGAGCCGGATTTGAACTGATGACCTTCGCCCGTTATTTATAAAGAGTTGAGCCCGATGAGTTAGCATGCCGCTCTATCCCATATTTTACTGTGGGTTTCTTTGAATTGTAGGTACAAAAAAACCAGCGTATGCTGGTTAAATTGGTTGCGGGAGCCGGATTTGAACCGACGACCTTCGGGTTATGAGCCCGACGAGCTACCATACTGCTCCATCCCGCGTCCGATTGTT
>NZ_JAMTCC010000082.1:0-5659 GCF_025370265.1 Shewanella septentrionalis
ACGAGAATGGCGAACTGTGCAGTTGAGCCGGTGCCAACGGTATCAACAATTTCAGATTTAGCCGGTGCAAAAGGATCTGCAGCATGTACATCCCAAGACAACAGCAAAGTAGCGATGACACAAATGATGAATAGGAAGGTGCAGCGCATTATGAATATGGTGCTATCACTGGGTATATGTTTTGCGAGTCTTAGAATTTCTTCGTTTACTTCACTTTGTTGTGCATTAGGTTGTTGGGTTTTGGTGGTCATATAACACTTCCTTAGTATTGCGATCCCATTTTGGGATCGTGATGGTAAAAAAATTTAAGACTTATCTTTTCCTTTTAGACCCATTCCCATCTCATCGAAGCGGCTAAGGTGGTCAATGAGTCGTGCTTGAGCCTCTTTGCGCTTAGAGCGATTGTTACGTTTTGCCGAGGCTTCTAACATTTCGTTTGTTTTGCCGTCTAAAACGACATTGACATGCGTCGGCTTGGTCATGAAAGAGAGATAATTACTGTATGGATGATCATGGGATGGATAATAAACGAGCTAAACAATGATAGTCAACAAAAAACAATGAAAAATAAACACAATAAAATGATAACTATTGCTAAAGCATTAGAATTGAATGATTGTGTGTTCTAGGTGCTATGAAAATAATGGATAAGTTATCCAATAGAATAAAAACAAAAAGAAAAATCTTAGGTTTAAAGCAAAAAGATGTCGCAAAATTAATGGATGTGACGTCTCAAGCTATTTCAAGTTGGGAAAGGGAAGTAACCAACCCGAGCGGAGAGTTATTGCTAAAACTGGCAAATGTTCTGAAAGTAAATGAAGGTTGGTTACTGTATGGCGATACTTTTAAAAATGACAAAATAAAAGACTGTGGAGAAAAAGTTACTTTTCTTCGTTACTATCAAAGTGTTAATGCTTCAGCAGGTCATGGGTGCTTAAACGAAAATGAAACCTATTCTGAATATCCTGTTCCCAAATCAGTTGTAGATAAGCAATTCGATAAAGACAAGCTTTTTTGTATAGAATGCCGAGGTGATTCTATGGAGCCTGTTTTAAAATCAGGCTCTATTTTAGCAGTAAACCCATGCCAAACTCGTATCGATGATGGTGGGTTATATGTTGTGAAATTAGGATCGGAGCTTAGAGTCAAAATTTTAAGTTTATCAAACGAAGGAATTACATTGAAAAGCTTTAATAAACAGTATCTTGATGAGACGGTAAAACAAGGTGATGTAAGGTTTAGTGTTGAGGGTAAAGTATTTTGGTTTTCATCATCATTAAATGATTAACAATAAAAAAAAAGATGAAATTTATTTATAAATAACCTATTATACTCTTAGGTTTTGAAGCAAAAGTGCATTACATAGCACGCTACTACATAGTCTTCTATGTAGTGTATTTTTCAAAACTAGAATGTGATCTTTGGTGATTCTTTGGTCTTAAGCATTCGACAACGAAGCCGGCTACTCGATGGGTCGGCTTTTTTGTGCCTAAAATTCAGTGAATTAAGATCGTTGATCTTTGCGATCGTTTCGTTTAGAGTTATCCGCAATGTTTGGACTAATCACCCAAACAGCCCTTAAACATCGAGAATCATAAAAATGCTTAATTTATTCAATGGCTGCCTTTTGCAGCACCAGCACCTCAGATACATATACCCTCTATGCCGCCAGATCTTACGATCTATGCCGAGCGATAGCTGTGGGATTGTGTCTGATGCAAAACTCTAGTCAATCAGATCTTCTCTATTCATCATTCAGCAGTGATGATTATCAAGAACATCCTCCTTTATCTAGTTATGCTGATATACCTCATGTTCATATGGCAGAACTGCCAGATGGCAATGCTTACTCTGTCGATGAAGAAGCGATTAGGTTAAAAGTTGCTAGAAAAGCTGAGCGTGACAAGATCAATGCCGAAATTAAGAGCCTTGCTAACATCGTCAAGAAAAAAGGTGTAGCTGTTGGCTTTAAAGCAAAAGTAGCATCTTATGCTGGATTTAAAGCTAAGCGACTACCTGATTTTGTGCAAACGTTATTAACCCAATCTAAACTATTGCCTCACCGCGACGATTTTTTAGATCGCGGAGATGGATTGTGTAGAGGAAAAACTCAGGCACGTTCTAAAGTAATATTAGGCTATATGCTCTCTGCATTTGTTGTTAACTGTAATGTCAACAACGGTCATATTGTCGTTGCTACTAGACATGGCGGCAAGAACGTTACTCATGATGAACTACGTAAAGAAGTAGCCATGCGTCACGGTGTCTACATACCAGAATCAACCTGGTACTTTTACGTTAATCGATTAGTTCAATGCGGCCACATTGAAAGCCATACGGTGAGCATTTATGAGGATGGCCACGTTGCCTCTTTTCATGCTGAAGCGAGCCATAAGTATTTATCAACAAAGCTTATGTCAATGTTGGGGGCTGACCGATTATCTGTAAGAACAGCAGCTGCGAAGCATAACGTTGATCTGAAACTGGCAGGAAAATCATTTAAGCAAAAACCCCGCTACGCGAGTTCGCGCTATCGTCGCGATGGTTCTCTTCGTCAAAATATGCCAATCATAAAACCGTCTCAAGAATTGTTGGCACTTATTCGCTCTCACTATGAACGCGAAGCTTACTACGTACCTCCCAATTGACATTCTAAGCCTTTTTAATTCTTCGACTATCAATCAGTACATTACTGATGCTTCTCATGTCCCAATGTCCAATAAGCCCCTCATACCCCTAATTTATTAGGAGTATCTCCATCAATTCTTAATATTACTTAGCCAAATTGGATTGGATTGATCATATTTTATGTATAGCCATACTTTCTTTTTAATAAACTTAAAGTACAAAAAAAAACTGCAAAGTTAGTTGTGATCTTTAGTCTCACCTCTTTTGATTTTTCTTTTGATTTTTAGCTTTAGAAAATGAAAGATAAAAAGATCTATAGCAAAAGACTTAAAAATGATGACTGATAAATCAGTCGCTTCTACAAGAGATTAAAAGCAGCGCTGTAAGTTGATTTTGTCTCCGACCGTTAAACTTCAAACGTGCTGCAAGTCAGTTGCTAAAGAAAAAAGCGTCTAGCAGAAGGGATTTTGCAAGCGTAATGCCAAGATTCGAATAGGTTTTAGCATTAGATAAAAATCAAATCAAAAACCTGTTTTAAAAGCTGATTTAACACCATAGATAAAGCCAAAGATGAATAAAATGGTTTAACCATTGTATTGTGCATGTGATGATACAATACAATGGTATTAACTAGCTAAAATATAAAGATAAATTTATTAAAAGATAATGGGAAAATTTGCGTTAATTGTAGCTTTTCTAAAATTTTTGGCTTGTAGGGGTCAGTTTAGATATCGAAAATTATTGTACGTTATGATTATTTGTTAATCAGACACCGCATCTTTATAAAGAGCCTGAATGCGGTAAATCTGCGAAGCACGGTAGCCCGTTGCATCTGCCGTTTCGCGGATGCTAAGTTTTTTACCTGCCGGTAATATATGACGTTCTGGTGCCGTTCATAACCCGTTAACGTGAGTTTTCGTTCCACTGAGCGTCAGACCCCTTCATGATCGGGGTTTGAAGTCCTGCGGAACGAAAACGTACGCTAAGGCCATTCATCAAGCTCCACTTGCTGCTTCCATTTAGCACCTGTTCTGCAAGGGTGAACGAGTAGTGGCTTATCATGTTCATTGACACAGTAACTCCAGTGCTCTGTAGGGTTCTACGCCGAATTCCATAATTTTACATTTTTGGCGCGTTGGGCAAATTTAGCAATCTTCGAAACAAAGTAATAATATAGCTAGATATAGTAAAGATAGCTAGCTATCTACTATTGAATCTAGCTAGCTATCATGTTTTAATATAGCTAGCTAGATTGTTTTTGTATAGCTAGTATACTGTTTGATAGCTAGCTATCTTTTGCTATATGGAGAACTAATAATGACTGTTATTGCATTTGCACAAAGTAAAGGTGGGGCGGGAAAGACCACGGCTTGCGTTACATTAGCCGGCGAACTATGCCGACAAGCATCAGAAAGTGGTATAAAAATTACCCTGATTGATACCGACCCCAACCAGCATAGCGCGGGATGGGCTAAGAAAAACGGTTGTCCGTCAAATCTGGTTTTGATTGAAAAATCAACGGAAGATACTGTTCTTGATGATATTGAAACTGCAAGTTCTCAGACTCAATTTGTGTTGGTAGATCTTGAAGGAACAGCTAACTTTGCAGTGACACAGGCTATTAGTCGGGCTGATTTGGTTATCGTTCCCTGTCAGGGATCAGAGGACGATGCCAGCGAAGCAGCAAGAACCATCGGTTTGATCCGCAAGCAAGGCCGTTTACTGGGACGGAAGATCCCTTGTTGTATCTTACTGACTCGCACAAGTGCCGCGATACAAACCAGATTATTAAAACTGATTAAACAAGATTTTATTGAGAGTGGTGTTCATATCCTTAATTCAAGTTTGATTGACCGTGAAGCATTTAGAGCTGTTCGCAGCTATGGTGGGACGGTAAACAATTTAGATCCTGCGTTGGTATCTGGTACAGACAAAGCGGCTATCAATGCTAAAGCGTATGCTAATGATGTTAAACGTATGCTGTTGGAGGTTAATAATGGATAACCCACGCACTAAAATAGTAATTGATGAAAGTGATGATGATATTTCACTTTTTAAAGTGTTAGCGGCTACAAGCTCTAAGGCTCAGCCATTGACCGAGCGGCAGTTGAAAGAAGTTGAGGCCCAAAGTGAGACTCTAGGCTTTACGCGCCGCGAAAAACGTAAACGTTCGCCTTATGTCATTCAAAAAAATATCAAAATTCGCGTTGGTATGGATGAACTTTTAAGCGAATTAGGTGAGGCTGTTGGTTCTAAGAGTGACCAGGAAACTTTTGATATTGCCATTACTAAACTGGTTGAGAGTATTGGGTCTGTACGACTTTCAAGTATGTTGAATGAAATTTCAAAAAGATAGCTAGCTATCTTTTTTTTGTATAGCTACCTCAATATGTTTACGCGCAACCTATAGATTGGCCAATGATGATGGATCAGATCATCACTGGCCTGTGCCAAAACCTAGGAAATAAGGAATCTAAATTTATGTCACAAATACAGTATAACGAAATTGGTAAAATCCGTCTAATTGACATACCTCAGTTGCCAGCTGGGCTACTCATTAAGTGGTTGGCAACCAGACCTATTTGGATGCAAGAGCGCGTGATTAAACAGCTCACATTGATTCATTAATTACGGTAAGGATTATCCATGGTGAATCAGACTTGCCTAGTCTGGTTCACACGCGAAAACACAGCTATTTTACGCTGGCTTCGGGCTAACGCGCTTTTGCCCCAAAGTGTGCCAGCATATTCGAAACTCTCACCAGTCAAAGTGAACATTTGACTAAAATTTTCTAATGCTTTATTTCGTAAAAAGTATGTCATTAGATCTCGTGTTTTAATTCGGCTACGTTCCTCTGCTAACTACTGCTAAAGGTGGATAACACGCTGATGCATATTATAATAAGTGTTTAAATAGAAACGCTTGTATGATTAGTAAGACAATGATTTTTAAGAGTTAAGTATCTTAGCAAGAGATAAAGGGAATACAGCCTTTAAATCAACTTTTATAAGAATAACGATGGGAGATAAAT
>NZ_JAMTCC010000083.1:0-5605 GCF_025370265.1 Shewanella septentrionalis
GTTTCTCAATTTAAATGCCGCCAAATGGCAGAAAAGTTTCTTAGGCTATGCAATCACTGTTATTATGTACAGCATTAATTCGATAAAGTAGTGACGCATGTTACCTGACAATGTAAAAACCCAGATCCGCGCCATCTATAAGGATATCGCTACCGCCTTGCCTAATTTTAGGCCGCGCCGCGAACAAAACTATATGGTGGCGGAAATCTCTAAGACCCTCGCCGGCGACTATGATAAAGATAGGCGCATCATAGTGGTCGAAGCAGGCACTGGGATCGGTAAATCATTGTCTTACATCCTCGGTACCATTCCACTGGCATTAGCGAGCAAGAAAAAAGTCTGTATCGCCACCGCGACCGTTGCCTTACAAGAACAATTACTGCATAAAGACTTGCCCTTCTTCCTTGAGCAATCCGGCTTAAATTTCCGCTTTGGCCTAGTAAAAGGTCGACAACGTTATGTGTGTCTATCGAAACTGGCGATGCTCATCGGTGACGACAACAGTACACAAATGGCCATGTGGCAAACTAAACCTGACAATAGCCAAGTGGCTATGATGCATGGCCTGTTAAAAGACTATAACGAAGGTCGCTGGAACGGCGAAATCGACACCTTAGCCGTGCCGCTGCCCGATCACCTGTGGCAACAAATCGCCTGCGACAAACACAGCTGTCATCGCCAAGTCGCCAGCCACAGAAATTGCCCGTTCCATAAAGCCCGCGAAGATGTCGATACCTGGGACGTGCTCATCGCCAACCACAGCTTGTTATTCGCCGATTTAGAATTAGGCGGCGGCGTGATTTTGCCCGATCCCGAAGACGTGTTTTATGTTATCGATGAGGCACATCACTTACCGATTGTGGCGCGGGATTTCTCCAGTGCACAGGCCACGCTGAGGGGCGCCTGCGACTGGCTCGAAAAAATTGGTAAAACCTGCGCTAAGTTACAAAACCAAATAAAGAGCAACAATATCATTGCCCCCGCGCAGGCGATGCAGGATCACTTAGGCGATCTTATCAGCCAGCTCAATCAAGTGGCCCACTACTGCGATACCCAGACCAAACACTTTGCCAATCCTGAAAACCGTCTGCGTTTTGAGCACGGCAAACTACCAGAGTCATTACTCATTCTCGCCGAAAACCTTGCAGTGACCTCTAATCTTGCCCTCAAACAGTTTAATAAAATGCTGTCACTGCTGGCCGAGGCGATTAAAGATGGCGATATTCCTAAACATCAATCCGAAGCACTATTGGCCGAAACCGGATTTATGCTGCAAAGGCTCGAAAACCTGCAGAAATTGTGGAGGATGATGGCCAAGGAAGATAAGCACAAAGGCGCACCTATGGCGCGCTGGGTTGAACTTATCACAGGTAAACAAGTGGATTATCTGTTTAGCGCTTCACCTATCGAAGTCGGCTTTATGCTGGAATCCATGCTGTGGCAAAAGGCCGCGGGCGTGGTCTTATGTAGCGCCACGCTACGCGCACTCAATAACTTTGATCATTTCGTGCATCAAGTAGGTTTGTCACTCAACGATGGCAGTCGTTATTTAGCCTTACAATCGCCCTTCGATTACCCCAATAACGCGACACTTTATTTACCCAAAATGCGCACTGAGCCGACAGATGATGCCTATACGGCTGAACTTGCCGAACAAATCATCACCCTTATTGAAGGCGAAATGGCAACCTTAGTGTTATTCGCCTCCTACTGGCAGATGGAAAAAGTGGTTGAATTACTTGAAGGTAAGCTCACCACTGAACTACTTATTCAAGGCAATGCGCCACGGCAACAATTATTAGAAAATCATAAAGCTAAATGCGATAAGGGCGAACCAAGCATCTTGTTTGGCACCGGCAGTTTTTCTGAAGGTCTCGACTTGCCCGGCGATTATCTGACGAACTTGATCGTCACTAAACTGCCCTTTGCGGTGCCAACCTCACCCGTTGAACAAGCCCATGCGGAATATGTCAAAGTCAAAGGCGGCAATCCCTTCTTACAACTGACTATCCCAGATGCTTCACGTAAGCTTATTCAAAGTTGTGGTAGATTACTGCGTAAAGAGCAAGATTATGGCCGAGTCACCATTTTAGATAGGCGGTTAGTTACTAAACGCTATGGCAAGTCCTTGCTGGACGCCTTACCGCCCTTTAGACGTGTCATAGAGTAGGATTAAAATTTGGAATTGTTACTCGAGCCCAGTCATTGGGCCCTGTTGGCAGTTATAGGTCTTATCGCTGGGTTCATCGATGCTGTTGTTGGCGGCGGTGGCCTATTGTCGATCCCCGCACTGTTAACCTTAGGCATTGCACCGCACACCGTATTAGGTACCAATAAGTTAGCCGCCAGTTTTGGCTCTTCAATGGCGGCTTGGACCTATTATCGTCAGCACCTTTTTAAACCCTCGTTTTGGTACATGGCCTTTATTGCCACCTTTATTGGTGCCGTATTGGGCAGTTTCTTAGTCTATTTAGTCGATACCCAATGGCTCGAAAAAGTCCTGCCACTGCTGATCATTGGCATCGCCATTTACAGTTTAGTCAGCCCCAATGCGATATCGGACGTTAACTGCCAAGCCCCAACCAGCAAACCACCCGCCAAGCAACAATGGCTACAGGGACTTGCTTTAGGCACTTATGATGGCTTTGCAGGCCCTGGCATAGGCGCGTTTTGGACTGTCACATCCGGCTCTTTGTATAAACTGCCTTTACTGCACAGTTGCGGCCTCGCCCGTGCGATGACCTTTACCAGCAACTTAACCGCGTTGACTATCTTTGGCTGGCTTGGGCAGGTAGAGTGGCAAATAGGTTTGTGGATGGGATTATGCATGATGTTAGGCTCATTTATCGGCGCCCGCTGCGCGATTAAATTTGGCATGCCCTTTATTCGTCCACTGTTTATTTTGATCGTGCTAATGATTGCAGCGAATTTGGCATGGAGCGCATGGTTGTGAACACCCAACAATTACTTAAAAAACTTACAAAGCAGCTAGATGCGCTCAGAGAGGAAGTTATCATACACGATAAGAATCTGAATCCATGGCAAAAAAAATTGCTACAGGATACTGAAAGATTTAATAATGAACTTTTTATTCAACATGGTGCGATTCTATTTCCTTGTATCACTCAAATACATAGTAATATCTGTCAACTTGAAAAACTGATAAAGCTTAAAGTGACGAAACAAGCTATCGAACTAAGTTGCGCTAAAATTGAAGACCGTTTTACCGCCGTAAAACGTGCAATCAATTCTACGACAACAAATATCAATATAGTCAAGCAACAAAAAGCCAATGCGCGAGCACGCTATGCTCGTAAAAGTGAACAAGCTCATGCAGAAACGGAATTTGATTGGATTGCCAGTTCTGTAATGCAAAATAGCCATGCTATTTATGAAGAGTTAAATAAACATTTTAATTGGGCTAGAAAAATTGAACAAAAAATAGCAAAAATGGAATCAAATCTTGAAAATTGTCATAGTACTGACAAAATAAAATTGCAAAATGACATCCTTTTGATGCATCGTCGTCTAGGAAAATGCAGGCAAGCTATTCGTTATATAGAAGATCGCATTCAAACCATCGAACGTCCGTATCAGAGTAATAATCGTTAAGGAGTAACAATTGAAATCACTTTTGCCAATCAGCAGCCTGCTAGTATTACTCGGTTCTGCTTCAGCCTTCGCCGCAGATCTCAACATTCCGATGTCTTTTGAGTACCTTGCACTCGATGGTAAAAAAGTCGAGTCTAGCGTGTTCAATCATAAAAGCAGCTTAGAATTGACACCTGGCACTCACAAAATCGCCATTCGTTACCATGAAATGGTAGAGGATGATTTTAGCGATAGCCAAACCTTTGTTAAATCAGCCCCTTTCATCGTGACCTTAGACGTTGATGGCGACTATCAATATTACCTCCAAGCGGCCGAAGGCAAAGTCGTTAAAAAGCCTAAAGTTTACGCGCAAAACCCACAAATCAAATTAACCCGTAGTGACAAAGGCAACGTTAATTACCAAGTGGTGAATACCAATTTAGAAGAAGAAAGCTTCGTCTCTCGCCTTTTCAGTGGTAATCAAGCCGTTGACGTATCCGGTACTGCCGCAGCAGCAACCGGTGCAGCTGGAGCAGTAGTAGCCGTTGCACCAGCACCCGTGGCAACATCGGCGACCGTTAGCGCGACGTCACTCACTGCCCCCGTAGACACCTCTAAAGCAACAGCCGCTAATCCACAACAAATGTTGCAATACTGGTGGCTACAAGCGGATGAGAAAACGCGTAAAGA
The DNA here is from genome assembly GCF_025370265.1 of Shewanella septentrionalis. Taxonomy (NCBI): domain Bacteria; kingdom Pseudomonadati; phylum Pseudomonadota; class Gammaproteobacteria; order Alteromonadales; family Shewanellaceae; genus Shewanella; species Shewanella septentrionalis. The sequence goes on from NZ_JAMTCC010000083.1 coordinate 4,282, forward strand.
ATTTATGAGCTGGGCAATTTCACAGCTATAACGACTTACGATAACGAGGTTTAGTCAATATTGACTCTGATCCCACTGGTTTATCACGCCAGCTATTCCAAGCTGGCGCTTCCTCCTCGCCACAGATTCCCCACGACCAAGTACGCGCATCTACGGCAGTACTTACTCGATAATCAGCTTGCCACACCAGCCCAGTTCTGCACGCCAACGGCGATGACAGCGCAGGATGTAATGCAAGTGCATCAACGCGAGTACGTAGAGCAGTTTATCGCGGGCACTTTGCCAACAGCGGCGCTCAGGCGGATTGGTTTTCCGTGGAGTGACGCCTTAGTTGAGCGTACCTTGCATTCTGTGGCTGGCACTACACTCACAGCTTCATTAGCCGTAAATCAGGGTATTGGCCTGCACCTAACGGGTGGCTATCATCACGCCCATTACGATTTTGGCAGCGGCTATTGTATTTTCAACGACCTTATCCTCGCGGCAAGGAATGCTATCGCGAGCCAACAAGTACACAAGGTACTGATATTTGATTGCGATGTGCATCAAGGTGATGGCAGTGCAACCCTCAGCCAGCGACATCAAGGGATAATCAGTTGCTCGATTCACTGCAAAGAGAACTTCCCAAGCCGTAAGCAGCATTCCCACCATGATATTGAGCTGACCAAAGGCAGCGATGACAATCTGTATCTCGAAACCGTGGAGCAAACACTTGCCCTACTCATCCGCATCCACCAGCCAGATCTCATTCTTTATGATGCTGGGGTCGATATCCATCAAAATGATGATCTCGGCTTGCTTAATATCAGTCAAGAAGGGCTATTAAGACGGGATTTAACTGTGTTATCAATGGCAAAATCGGAAAATATTCCAATTGCTGCCGTGATAGGCGGCGGCTACAGCAGAGACGCACTACAATTAAGCCGAAGACACAGCCAACTTTTTATTGCGGCAAACCATTTGTGGTAGCAAACTCAATGAAAACCGTCATGGAGCATAACGATGCAACTCGAAATCCGTAATTATTACGAAGTTCTTTTAATGGAAATATTGTCAGATGAAGGACTTATGGACGAACTTCCTGAGGACTATCTCGCCGACTTATGTTGCGTGACCTTAAATCAACTGCCAGTGCGCTACATACGCCACCTCGTCGATACTTACTTCTTTGAAGACTATAACGAGCTGCAAGAATTAAAGCGTGAGATCCAGACCGCACTCGAAAAGTCCCGCGCATTCCTTAAACAAAATCTGCAAAAAAGATTACAGGAAGAAGCCGAAGCCAATCGTTAATCTCGCAAAAGGCTGACTGTGTAGTGGCACA
>NZ_JAMTCC010000084.1:0-5435 GCF_025370265.1 Shewanella septentrionalis
CTATAGCCTCAAGGAACAATCACCACCGCCAGAGGCGGTGGTTTTGGGATGACAATAAAAAATGCCACTCTATTGAGTGGCATTTTTATTTAAACACTAAGTAGTTTTCGATTACTTAAAGTTGGCAACCTTCAACACTGTTTGAGTTTTCATAAACAATATCGCCTATCGGACTGTAGTCAGCAGCTTTAATCGCTTGTTTCTCTTTCAAGAAAGAATAGAGTAAATCAGCATCAACAAAACCCGTTTGGATTGGGCTTTCTAGCTTAGGATAACCGTCACCACCTGCAGCGTTAAAGCTAGGTACAGTGAACTTATAAGTTCCTGTTGGGCTGAAGTTCTCACCATTGATGACACTGATATTGGCAGTCTTAGCTACACAGTCAATGGTCATTTTCACGCCCGTGATTTGTGCATAACCACCTGAACCAATTTGAATACTACCTACCGCGCCTAAATAAGCCGCAACTTCAGTACCTGTCATTTCGTTCAGAGTCACCATGTTACCGAATGGCTGAACAGTCAGCACGTCACGGTAAGTGATATTGCCAGGTTGAATAGAGGCACGTACACCGCCGGAGTTCATCACGCCAAAATCGGCTTTGACTTTATCACTTTGCGCCATCGCTAACATACGGCCTAAGTTAGTTTGCTTATTACGAACGTTTGCACGCTCGCCATCTAACAGAGCATCCGTAGTCGCTATGACTTCGTCTAACTTAGCTTGACCTTTCTCTTGGTAGTAAGACAGCAGCTCTTTTAACTCAGCGTCAGGCTCAATCTTAGTGCCCGCTAAATCAGCAGTCTTCTTGCCCGCGTCATCCAGTTTACGCATATTCACTGGCACAAGTTTATAGCTTGCTAAATGAAGCTCACCGTTAAAGTATTCAAAATCTGCACGACCAACATATTTACCCCATTCATGGGCTTGCATGATCCAAGTGCCATTCTGTTTATCTGGAGCACATTCATCGCCTGGTTTAAAGTCAGCGTAGGCTTTGTTGTCAGTACCTGGTTCCATACACACTGGGTTTTGTGAATGACCACCAATAACCACTTGCAGATCGCCTTCTTTCAGTGCGCGAGCCATAGCCACGTCACCAGGGGCGTTACTACCGTTATGGCCGTCAGCATAGTGACCCATGTGCGTGGTAGCGAAAATAATATCGGCCGCTTTGGCGTCTTTAATTTCTTTAATCACTTTAGCGACTTCAGTCTTTGGATCGGTGAACTCCAGGCCACTGATGAATTCTGGATTACCAATCTTAGCCGTATCTTCGGTCGTTAAACCTATTACAGCCACTTTCAGACCGTTTATGTCGAATACCTTATAGGCATCAAAGTAACGTTCCCCTAGATTGCCATCTGCATCTTTATGGTAAATATTCGCCGCTAACATAGGGAATTCCGCAAGGCGGCGCTGCATATCAACAACGGATAATGGATTATCAAACTCATGGTTACCAACAGCCATAGCGTCGTAACCAATTTTATTCATACCCGTGAAATCTGGGATCGCATCTTGTAGATCCGATTCTGGCACGCCAGTATTAATGTCGCCACCAGACAGCAATAATGTTTGACCACCATTCTTACTGACTTCTGCACGAATGCTGTCAATTAAGGTTTTACGCGCAGCCATACCGTATTCGCCGTCACTGTTTTCCCAGAAACGGCCGTGGTTATCATTGGTGTGTAAAACGGTAAATGTTGTGCAAGCGCTTCCCGCTTCAGCACATGTTGTTGGGACTTTATCGTCATCACTATTATTACAACCCGTAAGCGCAGCGACAACAGCAGTTGCAACTAGTCCTTTAATAAGCATATGTCTCATTACATCAACCCCTTGATTTTAATTATTTTATCATAGAAAGATTGCCGTGAACTCCATCAAGTTCAGCGTCACGGATAATAACAAATAATAAAGATAAATTGTGTCATTTTTATTAAAAACTTGACATTAATAGGGGAATTCGCAGGAGCTTTAAGACAGATTTGTTTCATATAAAAAATAAGCTGAATGACTGATTTCTATATATGTAGAGAATTAAATATAAAAGTGAAATAACTTAATTTAAATCCTTCAGTATAAATGACTTAGAAAGTGTTACAGAAAAAATTGATTGTTCCCATAAAAAAACAAGCATGGACAAATTTAAACTTACCGCATGCTGTTTTTATCGGCAATTAGACTTGTCTACATTTCAAATCGCTGTAATAACCACTTAGAAATCTCTTTTAACTGCGCAGGGATCACTGAATGTGGCATAGGATAAGTCTGCCACACCACATTATAACCGCCCGCAATTAAGGCTTCTTTTGCTAATGTTCCAGCGGATAATGGCACTACATCATCCTGTAGACCGTGTTGCTGTAATATGGGTGTATTGCGATTTGCTGCACTTAATTCAGCGGGTAACACATCGCCCGTCGGTAAATAACAAGATAGCGCCATTATCCCTGCAAGTTGCTCGGGGAAACGCAGTCCAGAGAATAAACTCATCACCCCGCCCTGGCTGAATCCCGCTAATACGATACGCTCGCTCGCAATACCCGCCGCGATTTGCTCATTAATTAATGCGGCAACCCTTTTCTCCGACTCAAGCACGCCTTCCATATCGGCTCTGTCGTGCAAATCCATGCTTTTAATATCATACCAAGCGCGCATGACGTAGCCGCCATTAATGGTCACGGCTTGTTCTGGTGCATGGGGGAAAATAAACCGGATAGCATGATCGGCAGGCAAACCTAATGCAGGCACAACAGGGGCAAATCCGGCACCCGAATCCCCTAATCCATGTAACCAAATAACCACTGCTGTAGCTGGTGTCTTAGGCTCAACGACAATACGCTCAAGAGAAACTGACATACTAAAAAATCCCTAATTCGATATTAAACACTCATCAACTAAAAAGTGATGATAAATCTGTAAGTTAGACATGCTGTGCAGGCGTGCTTTATTCCGCATCCATGCCCAGTACATCTTGAATCGCACGCAACTGGGTATTTGAGTCCAATACTAAGCTCCAACGTACACCGCCACCATCGGCGATTAACATAGGTGGCTGACGTCGCAAACCTATATCCTCCGCACTCGCTTGCAGCACGATACTGGCAACATTGAGCCGCACTTGCACTTCGAACTCAGTGACGATTAACTTACCCTGCGAAAAATCTAACACCATTTTGATAACCGCCCTATGTGAAAACGCCGTCATCATAGCAAACTTGTGGTCTTTTACCGATGGCATTTCCTTCCCAACAGACGATCCATTAAAGTTTGATTACATTTGAGCTAACAGTGAGATCACAAATCCAGTGGATTATCAGGTAAACTTTTGCCCTAAATAGAATGGGTCGATAGAACACCAGGCAAATTGGTGCACTTATCGCCCAAAACTCGAACGAAAATACTTCATCATTAGGCTGTTAAATAATGCTTTCACTTCGACGTACCGTCCTGAGTAGTGCCCTTTTGTTTGCGCTGCAACTCCTTGCTAGCACCTATGCCAATAGCGCTCCAAATACGTTAGCCGCTGAACCTAGTGCCACTGTTGTAAAAGCACAGACGCAGCAGAACCAAGATGCACTGACCTATGCCAATTACACTGACGTCAACGTGAGTCATGTTGAACTAGCCCTTGCCATCGATTTTAAACAAAGCCGCTTATCCGGCGAAGCCACCCTCGATTTGGCTTGGCATAAGGCGGGGAAAGAACTCATCTTAGATACTCGAGATCTAACGATTAACAGCGTGAGTGCTTTGAATTCAACTGGGAAATGGCAAAGCGTGCCCTTCACCTTAGCCAAAGCGGACGCTGTAAAAGGTGCGGCGCTAACCATCAAACTTGCCGATGAAGATACCCAAAAAGTTAAAATCAATTATCACACGTCGAATAATCCATCCGGTATTCAATGGTTAACTCCAGAGCAAACCCAAGGTAAACAGTTGCCTTTTATGTTCAGTCAGAGTCAGGCGATTCATGCTCGCAGCTGGATCCCACTGCAAGATACCCCAGCCGTACGCCAAACCTATAGCGCAACGATAACTGCCGATAAAGCCATTACTGTGGTCATGAGTGCCGATCGCAAAACCCTGTCGACCACTCAGACCCAGTTCACTATGCCGCAGGCTATTCCAGCTTATTTGATTGCCATTGCGGCCGGACATTTACAGTTTGCGCCCTTAGATAACATCTCCGGCATTTGGGCTGAGCCAGAAATCCTCGACAAGGCGAGCAAGGAATTTGCCGACACACCGGAGATGATCAAAATCGCGGCAAAACGTTACGGTGATTATCGCTGGGGACGATATGACTTGCTTATCTTGCCGCCAAGCTTTCCCTTCGGCGGGATGGAAAATCCACGCCTTTCCTTTATTACGCCAACGGTGATCGCAGGTGATAAAAGTTTAGTGAGTCTGATTGCCCACGAACTTGCCCATTCTTGGTCGGGTAACTTAGTGACCAACGCTACTTGGCGCGATCTCTGGCTTAATGAAGGTTTTACCACCTATGTGGAGAACCGCATTATGGAAGATCTCTACGGCCGTGACCGAGCGCTAATGGAGCAAACCATTGGCTACTCAGAATTACTTGCCGAGCTTGCAGAACTCACGCCTAGCGATTCAGTGTTGCATGTGGATCTTGGCAAACGCTCACCCGACGAAGCCTTCAGCGGTGTCCCTTATGTAAAAGGTCAGTTGTTTTTACTCTTTTTAGAGCAAAAATTTGGCCGCGAGCGCTTCGATGCCTTTGTAAAAAACTACTTCAATCATTTTGCATTTCAAAGCATTACCACGGCGCAGTTCCGTGAGTATTTATCTTTGAATCTATTAAACAAATACCCCAATGTGGTCAGTGAGGCTGAAGTGGACACTTGGATTGAAGGGCAAGGTTTGCCATCATTTTTGGTGCAGCCCAACTCCCACGCCTTCGATGATGTCGATGCCCAAAGGCAAACTTGGCTCGACGGTAAACTTAACGCAAGCGAGTTGAAAACCAACACTTGGACAGTGCACCAGTGGTTAAGGTTTATCAACGAAATGCCAAGAGTCAATCTAGACCAAACCAAGCTTGCCGAGCTAGATAAGGCGTTCCATTTTACGGGCACAGGCAACAGTGAAATTGCTTTTGCATGGTATTCGCTCGCCCTAGACAACGGCTATTACGCGGTACTATCCGCATTAAAACAACACTTAACCCATATTGGCCGCATGCGCTTAATCGTGCCGTTATACCAAAAGCTTGCAAGCACAGATCAGTACGATTGGGCCAAGAGCGTCTATCTCAAGGCTCGCAGCGGCTACCATCCACAAACCCAAGCAAGCCTAGATATGATGTTTGCCGACAAACCACTCGAGCATGAACATAGCCATTAGCGAGATAAAGAGCCATTGGCAGTTGCGCTAACTATTAAGCCATTAGCACATTGTC
>NZ_JAMTCC010000085.1:0-4904 GCF_025370265.1 Shewanella septentrionalis
AAAAAAAATGGATAAGCAGAACGCTAAACGCATTCTGGATTTCTTGGAACAGCGCATAGCGATATTGGAAGATCCGAGAGCGTCAGGAAAGCCCTTGAAGGGTGATTTGGGTGTTTTTTGGCGTTATCGAGTAGGTGACTATCGAGTGCTTTGTGACATTCAAGATGGCAAGTTAGTTATTTTGGCTGCGCTGATAGGCCATAGGAAAGAGGTTTATTAATAATATGAGAAAAATATTCGCATTTGTTTTGGTTATTTACTTGTCTGCCTGCTCAGATAATTCTACTTCACTTTTAGAACACAAAAAACCAGAAAACACGGTGATTCCACCTAACACCTTGGATATATCAATTGAACTTCCTGATTACACAATAACAGAAGATATAATAACAGCACCTTATAAACGCTCAGTAGAAATATCGTTACCATCACGAACTAATGAAGAAACTTTATATGCACTAGCTGAAAAAATTCATTCCCAGTCCAGCATAGATGTGCAACGGACATTTATAGGATACAGGATAGTAGGTGACCACGAGAATCAAGCATATTGGGCAACCACGCATTACAACCCTAACCTTGAAGTTAAAATTTTAGGGGAAAGCTTATCTACCTATAAAAAAATTAAGGAAAGCAAAGAACCAGAAGGTGAAATGATAGGATCGTGGATGGTTAACTGGGGTTATGAATACAAGATGACGATCTATAAAGAATTGGACCAGTTTTATATTCAAAAGATCTTTGGAGACGGCTCTTCATCAAATGAACCATATGAATGGTCTGAAACAGAACAAGGATTAAAGCTTCAAGATCAGGGTGACAAAGAAAGAGGAGAATATTTCCTCATTACCCCCGAAAAAAGTCTTGAGTTTTGGAGCGGAAATGGAAATTTTTACACCGCACAAAAATTATAGAACTATAAAATAATCGGATCTACTTGTTGGCTATTTTGCGTATAAATAATGGTGTGTCAAATAGGTTTAAATACTGTAATCTATTGTCATAAAAACAAAAACCCCGAATCACATTATCTACTTGGCGGAAGAGATGTGAGTCAGGGTTCAGGAATAAATCCTAAGAGGAATAATAACACATGGATCATACATATCAACCTAATAACCGCCATTTGAGAAGTGATTTTTGAATGCCGCGCATCAATTAAGCCTTTTCGAACAACTGCTACCCCAAAAACCCTATTACAGCGATGATTTATCTCATGGCTTAAAAATCATTTCATCAAAAAAAGCCAAAAAATACAGACACATACAGCACAATGGACCAACTCATAAATATTGGCTAGTGTTCGATGTCGATCGTTTTGATGCCACGATGTGCTGGGATAATTTGGGCGCACCGGCTCCAAACATTGTCGCAACTAATCGCGACAACGGCCACGCGCATCTGATTTACGGCTTGGAAATTCCCGTAAGAACAGCTCCTGATGGTAGCAGCAAGGCTTTACGCTATGCAGCAGCCGTAGAAGCAGCTCTAAGAGCGAAATTAGGAGCAGATGAGGGATACACTGGCCTTATCTGCAAAAACCCGCTGAATCCACACTGGCTCGTTTCTACGTGGGAGCCAAATCCATACACTTTGGATTGGTTAGCGGACTATCTCGATTTAAGCGCCTACAGCGGCTCTAAGCGACTTTCAGGCAATGGACTAGGCCGTAACTGCAATCTATTCGATTATCTCTCAAAATGGGCGTTTAAGTCCATTAGGCAAGGCTATCCAGAATACGAACGCTGGCTTGAAGCCGTTTTAACTCGTGCTGAGGCATATAACAACAAAGAATTTACGTCACCGTTACCATATTCCGAAGTCAAAGCAACGGCCAAATCCATTGCCAAATTTACACATAAGAACTTCAGCGCCGAAGGTTTTAGTGCATGGCAAGCCAGACAGGGCGCTAAGGGCGGCAGAAGATCCAAGAGGCCAACGCAAAGTGGCAGTAAGGCTGAATTACTCCCCAAAGTACTTCTTATGCAGACTCAGGGCTATTCAAACAGGATGATCAGCGACGATCTTGGCATTGGTTCCGCAACTATCAGCCGATGGACTTCAAAGTAAGAAAATTAGTGATCCGATAAGCCATATCAGATAATAGCCCGATCTTTTTCTTTTCGGGCTGCTTTTGCCCCACTAGAAATCCCCAAAATAGCGATCGCGAAAACAAGCCATATCAGATAATAGCCCCTTTTATCTTCACTGTTACTTAAACAGTATTCCCAAAATACATATCAAGAAAATAGAAAATCATTCGTTCTTGCTGGACTAGCGATTGAGCAGCTTGCCTGCGACATGAGACTAGTCAGCAAACAAGCAAAGCGCGTTAGTTTTCCCGTCCGTATTTCCGCCTAAATATATATCAAATAAAGTAACTGTTACCTTATCCTTGCTAAATAATGATGACCGATTTATACTGTATTTAGTGCTATAAGCCAGCATACACACAGGGCACTCTCTCACTTCGTTCGTTTGTTTCCTGTGTGTGTCTGGTTCAGGGGTGATAAATCCCCCCGAAACCCCCTAAAAGCACAATCTAAACCTTAACCTTTATCGTAACTGTTACTCCAAAGGATGCACAGAATGAAAGACAAATTAGATGATCGGACTGTGGATTTTATCCCTCAAAAACCAAAACGTGGCCGTCCATCAACAGGCCGCGCAATGACCGCAGCCGAAAAGCAGGCCGCTTATCGTGCTCGAAAATCAGCGATAACAGTAACAGTTACTTTTAACCGTGATGACATCAACACGCTAAAGCGCTTGATTGGTCATCCAGATCCAAGTCTAAACCTTGATAAATCAGTGATTGAAAGGCTTACAGAGGCCGTATTTCAGGCGGCTAAGTAATGGAAAAGCGCGAACGAGTTATTAAGATCCGTTGCACTGATGCGGAATACGACACGCTAGTCGAACGCTCGACAAAACTGCGTCTTGCAGAGTGGATTCGTGAGACATGCTTAGGCGTTCCTGCTAAGCGAACTGCTCCGCTTCCCACGGTCAGCCCAGAGCTACAACGTCAATTAACCGGTATCGGAAACAATTTAAACCAGATAGCCAGAGCCGTTAACCGCAGCCAGTGGAGCAGTATCGACAAAAGTCGCGTCATTACTGAGCTTGTGAGCATTGAAAGACACTTAGCTGAAATCAAAAAGGGGCATTCAAATGATTGTTAAATTCCATGCGCGTGGCTCAGGCGTCGGTAGTGGCCCGATTGATTACCTAATGGGTAAAGACCGCCAAAGAGAGGGTGCAACGCTCGATAGAGGTGATCCTGAGGCTATCATGGCCATCATCGATGCTAGCCCGTATGCAAAAAAATATACCAGTGGCGTTTTGTCTTTTTCTGAACCCGATTTAGACCGTGAATCTAAAGACAAAATCATGTCAGATTTTGAAAAAATGATGTTCCCAGGCCTGGATGCAGATCAATACGCTTGTATGTGGGTTGAGCATCGAGACAAAGACCGCTTGGAACTTAACTTTGTTGTGCCGAATATCGAGCTACAGAGCGGTAAACGCTTGCAGCCGTGGTATCACAAGCGCGATTTAAAAAGAGTGAATAATTGGAAGAATATCACCAATCACCAATACAAATTAACCGACCCAGACAACCCGTTAAACCACCGTTCACTTGTCACGCCTCGTAACCTACCTGAAAACCGAAAAATTGCCGCTGAAACGATTACAAGCAGCCTAATGACGGTCATGGCGAACGGGTTAATCACTAATCGCGCAGACGTGGTTAAAACGCTATCTGATGCGGGTTTTACGGTCGCCAGAGAAACCAAAAATTCAATATCAATTGCTGATCCTGATGGCGGCAAAAACATACGGCTCAAAGGGGCTATTTATGAACGAGATTTTAAATTTAACGAAGAAACTGGAGCAGCAATCGAACGAGCAGCTAAAGCTTACGAAGCAGCGACTGAGCAACGAATTCAACGAGCACACCAAGAGCTTGCAGAAGGAATTAAAAGGCTCTCAGATCATAATCAGCGCAGATATCCACGCCTTGACGCAGGAATTGCGCTCTCAGGCCTCAACCATGAGGCTAACGGCGCTCAGCACATGGGCTTACTTGCTCCTGACAATAATCATCGCTCTAATCTCGATTCAGGGCGTCCTCTGGTATCAGGGCAACCAGATAGCCGAGAACCTAGCCACGATAGAGCAACAAAATCAGACCTTGAAAGCGTTACAGAATCAAACGTTCGGGATAGCGACACACACGAGCAAAGAAGGCGAGCGTTTCATTCTGCTACCGAACGGCTGGAAAGCAGACCTCAATTGGACGGTGGGCAAGCAAAGCGCAATCAAATTGGAGAAAAAGTAAATGACGGAATTAGAGTCACAGTTACTAAAATCTGTAACAGAATATCAGAAGCAGCAAGAGCAGCAGCAGGCGGGATTGTCGAACAGCTACAAGGCTTTGCAGCAAATGTTCACAACTACGTCAGCAGAGAATCAAGAACTCAAAACGCAGGTGAAGAGCTTGGCGCAGCAGGTGAACGGCTTAGAATCGCAACTGAGCAGATTAATGGAATTGCTAACCAGATAGCCATGCAGCATAGCCGAAAAAATGATCGTGGATTAAGTCGATAAAAGAGTTATGATATACGTGTATATCAATAGAGGATTTAATTATGTTGGCAATACGGTTACCTGATGATATTGAAACCCGCTTAGCTGCTTTGGCAAATCAAACCGGTAGAACAAAAACCTTTTACGCAAGAGAAGCAATATTGACTCATTTAGAGGATCTGGAGGATTACTATCTTGCGGCTCAGATTGTTTCTGATATTCGTAAAGGATCTGAAAAAACCTACAGTAGCGAAGATGTGAGGGTGTCTCTTGGCTTGGAAAATTGATTACTCAGAGCGAGCGCTAAAATCACT
>NZ_JAMTCC010000086.1:0-4367 GCF_025370265.1 Shewanella septentrionalis
ACATCAATAGAGCCGTAGCCTTTTTTAAGATTTCTTTCTCGAGATTTATCCGCTCAATTTCACGTTTAAGTGCCCTGATTTCAATTTGTTCTGGTGTCATTGGGGAGGCTTTAGGTGCATGCCCTTGGCGCTCAACTTGAAGCTGTGTTACCCACTTACTGACCGTCGATTTACCCACGTTCATAGCTTTTGCCGCTGCTTCTTGGGTGTAGCCTTGATCAACGACTAATTGAGCTGTTTCAAGCTTAATGGCTGCGCTATATCGAGCACGTTTACTTTTATTCATGTTGTCACCTAAATGGGTTATGAGAGGATCATAACATTTCTTATTAGGTGGCCAAATTCACTATGCCACTACATTTAGCCGCGGCAATGGCCAGAGATGATTACGAGACAAGAAGAAAGCGACAAGCGCAAGGCATCGAAAAGGCCAAAACCTTAGGCAAATACCTTGGGCGTCAGCCAGACCATGGATTAAGGCAAAATATTCGGTTACTACTCGATGAAGGGAAAAGCTGGTCACAAGTTCAGGGTCTGCTTAAATGCAGTCGTTCTACCATTGCCAAAGCAGCTAAGTTGAATGAGCTAAAAACCGATGAATCAATTATCTAAAGATTTGATTCATTCTAAGGCAATAAAAAATGCCCCGTTGGAAGGAATATACGGGGTGAAATGGGTCAGTTTTATGGCTCGCGTCAATCAGTCTGGTCTAGAGTTATTCACTAGCTCATTTTTGGACAGAAACGTTTCAATCTGCCAGCAGCCCTAATCTAAGCACATCCACTTGGAGAAGAAACAGGTGGATTTACTTCGAGAGCTTTTCCTTGGAACCATTTTCGCCATCCTGTAGCTTGTCTTGATACATGCCCAAGTTGTTCAGTCAAAGTAACCAGAGCGCCATGAGGTAAGAATTTTAATTCCCAAGCTAACATTAATAAACTTTGTACGGTTTCTAAAAGCGCACTAAGTTCTAGTAATAAATCTAGAGCTCGCAATATTCCTTCCGGAGATTTTCCGTACAAATTAGCTTGAACAGAATAACGAATACACTTCGTGAGTTCGTTGAGGATTTGCTCTCCGGTTGTAAAGCGAAATGCTTTGGGCAAGTGTTGATGTTGGTTCCAATACAGTTTATACAACTTTTGTAAATCATAGTAGAGACGATTATGACGAAACTCTTTATTCAAAATTCAAACCTTAAATATCACCATCAACTCGCAGCAGAGTTGCTGCAATGTGTAAAAGCTTCGGGAAGCAGTCAACAAAAATCTGCTAACGCTTTAAAATTCCCCAAACTATGCCATGAGCTGTCAACCGAAATCTTAACTAATACATATCAACCTTACTCTTATCATCACTTTGCAATCACGGAACCTAAACTTAGAGAAATATATGCCCCCGCATTTAGAGATCGCATAGCTCAAATGTGGATTGCACTACAAATGGCACCTATTATGGAAAATCAATTCATTAATGACACCTATGCCAATAGAAAAGGTAAAGGAACTCTTGCTGCTATTGCAAAAGTTCAAAAACTAATGCGCCAACCAAGACACACTTGGGGGCTACAGCTCGACATTTACAGTTATTTCAACAGCATTAATAAAAAAGAGCTTCTGACGCAACTATACAATCTCATTTACAATTCAAATTTAAGCGCATTGCGCCAATATTGCCTAGCAAATCTGATAGAAAAGATCATAGAACAGGATGCCACGAAGCTACAAAACGAGCGAACTGGAGACCAATACTTACTTAACCAAATCCCGCTCCATAAGAAACTACAGTTTAACAATACGCAACAGGTTGGGTTGCCAATCGGTAGCGTTACTAGCCAACTCTTCGGTAATTTTTACCTTAACAACCTTGACCACGAAATAAAACACACACTGAAGGTTAAGGGGTACGTTCGATATATGGATGATTTATTTATCCTATCTGATTCGCCTGAAAAATTGCAACAATGGAAAGAGCATATTGAATGGTATCTCACTTCACACCTGCAATTAAAATTACATCCTACAAAGGTGCATTTAGCACCTATTGAGGAGGGTTTTGATTACTTGGGATTCCGTGTATTTCCCCATTATAAACATATTCGCAAAACCACTATTTCATCACTAAAAGAGCGTTTGCGCTACTTTAATTCGATTCTAGACTCTGGTGCGACAAGCGTCTTTTTAAAATCTAGACCAAGTCGGGGGAGATGGAGTAAGAATGGCATCCATTACGCGCCATTTTATACCCAACTAAAAGCCATGCAATCAACAATCAATAGCTATTACGGACTACTTAGTCAAGCCAATCATTGTCAATTGAGAAAGCAAATATATCATAAGAATTTTGGCGAACTTAAACGTTATTTATTACCCAATAACGGTTATTACAATCACTTCACCATAAAGAAGGGTCTTCACTTTAATAAGATGGCTCCGGATACTTTATGTTGGCCTGAGACGCAGGATGCGTAGTTCGTGTTGCTCGGATTGTTGCTGTTGACGTTGCCATTGTTGAGGTTCACGTTGTAATAGTTAGAACCATCAGGAGTCGCCGACCAATAGTTGTTGTTGGTAGGCCAACCGCGCGCGTTTGCATTTATTGTTTAACTCGAAGTGTTGCCTTTCGACTCGCTTCCCTTGAATACCCATAAGGTCATAAATGCCGATAACATACCAGGGCCCACATGTTAACACCTTAACGTTAACATTCTCTGAGCACGACATTGTCGCTATGTTCCCTGTTGATTTTCCGAGAACCATCTTATTAAAACGTTATATCGCTTGCTTGACAGCAATCAACAACCAATCTGATGAAGAGCTTGAAGCTTCCGTCATCATCACTTTATTGACGATTGCTTCGGGTAAAAATAATCGAACATATCGACGATTTAACAGATCGTCATCACAAGGGTTACAAGGTGATTTCTCTTCAATATCGTCCATTTGAGCACGCTGCTCTTGCCTCCAAGACTCCCACTCAGAAAAATCGATGATTATTTCTAACTCAATAACAGCCTCTGTACCTATGTCAATTCCAGCTTGCTTTAATGATTCTATAGGAAGCCCACCATACAACACCTCTCTTCCATTCAATTTCTTAACCTTTTTCCTTAACACCTTCAATGTCGGTAATTGGTCCTGTTTAGATACCCACTGCTGCCAACCAAAGAGTGATTGCTCATAGAAACGTACAAACATCCCCTCTTTTATGCCAACAATACGTTGACTGCTTTCAACCAATGCTAATTTAGTTTCAATATTCACCTATCTTCCCCCTTTTAAAAAGTGCCAGATGCAACTCTGACACTTCAAAAACTAAAATTAAAAATTAAAACGTTAAACTCTAAACGCTCAACTTTAAGGATTTGAGACGCAGGATACGTCGGCCGCGACGCTCGGACGGATGCTGTAGACGTAACCATCGTCGAGGACCACGAGGTAATAGTTAGAACTATCAGGAGTCGCCGACCAATAGCTGTGGTAGGTAGGCCAACCGCGCGCGGTAAACATATTAAGATATACGTCGTATAGCTCCATTTTTAACTCGTCTCTTTCCGCTAAACGCCAGTTAGTTCGTCCGCCGAGACTAAGGGTGTTGTAGGTATCGCACAATGCATTTGCGTTATTCCAGTCGAATCTGTAGAAATCACCAGCTGGGCCGTAAGTTCCAACTTCAGTATAAATATCGTTTGTAGCACTACCGCCAATGCTGTCTAAGTAGGCCACTGATGGTGAATTGGTAAATAACTTACCGCTACCGGTATCGAAAATATCAAGGCATGCGTCGGCTGTGTTACACACAGTGACATTCACCGTATTGCTGGTGATACCATCTTTACTGGCAGTGAGTTCAGTTGCACCTTTCGTGTTACCCGTTACTAAACCAGAAACGGATATGCTCGCGATTGTTGGGTCTCCAACAATCTCCCACGTTACCGAATCACTGACGTCTCTCTCGGCTCCATCATCGTATTTAGCCACCGCGACCAACTGTTGTGTGCGACCTTCTAAGACCGAAATTGGTGAGGGGGTCACCGTAATTTCAATCACTGTCGCATCTATTGGTGGCTGAGGTTGAGAACTGAAAGCGCCTTCTGAATTACAACCAGTTAATAACGTTAGTAGTGGAAAAACCACTATTGCAAATAGAGATTTAAAATATTTATTCATAGTAATACAACCTATTCTTGAAACTGGAAGCTAGTGATGGTGATTTCAACTCGGCGATTTGCAGCTCGTCCTTCTGCAGTATTGTTATCTGCAACAGGTTGAGACTCACCTTCACCTCTCCACTCAAGTTGTGTCGGTGTGACACCCAATTCAATCAGCTTATTGACAACCGCTTGAGCACGATGCTCAGAAATGTTT
>NZ_JAMTCC010000087.1:0-4311 GCF_025370265.1 Shewanella septentrionalis
CTAAAGAGGAAAAGCTTAGCTTACGCCTATGCAGATTCGGCCGTCATATTCACTAAGCGAGGCGTACTCTTAGTCGCTTTCTTAGCTGACGCAGGAGTTTTGGGCTCTGGCATACGAATGGTTAATGACATGACTAACGCCACCACCAGTAGCACTAAAATCACGTTAAATGTTGCAATAAACCCACCAAATAACGAGGCGACAATCGAACCGATAATACTGCCGATACCGAAACCTAAGTAGATAACCCCATAGTTTTTAGTCAGGTTATTCAGGCCGAAGAAGTCGCTCACCAGTGATGGATAGACAGTAATAGTGCCACCAAAACTAAAGGCAACGCAGGCGACCGCAACGAAGAACAGGTTAGCATTCAAAGGTACAAACAGTAGTAACACCATACCGACTAAGGTGATGATCTGCGCCAGCGAAATAACCCGAATGCGGGGGATTTTGTCCGATAGTATACCCAGCACTAAACGACCACTGAGGTTCGCCATAGCAATCACAGCAACAGCATTGGCGGCGACCAGTACAGGCAAGTCGACCATCTTCTCACCGATATCTTTAGCCACACCAATCACATACAAACCACTCATACAGGCAGACAGGAACATCAGCGCCAGCATCCAGTATTGCGGCTTACGCATGGCTTCTGCGAGGGTGAAGTCGCGGCTTTCGGCCTGCTGACTTGCGGCTGATTGTGCAGGCGCATCTTTCATCAACATACCACCACACAAGACCAACGCCATGGCGATCAGCCCCCACAGTTGGAAGGTGGTTTCAAGGCCAGTGTTTTCGAGTAACAGCACGTTAATGTATTTAAATCCGAGGCTACCTAGACCATAAGCACCAATCGCTAACGCCGAAATCAGCCCTTTGCGTTCAGGGAACCACTTCACGCAGTTAGACAAGGTCATCAAGTAGCCAGTGCCATCGGCAAAGCCCACTAAAATCCCTGCGCACAGGTAAAGCATCATCAAGTTACTGGCTTGGGCAGTGAGTAAGAATCCAACACCGAGTAACAGGCCTGCGCCTAAGGTGACATTACGTACGCCAAAGCGTTCCTGTAATTTGCCCGCCATGGAAGATGCCACGGCCAAAGACAAACTCAGCAAACCAAACACAAATGCCACTTGGCTGACGGGTTCGTCGAGCTTAACGGCCAACTGCGCATTGAACAGGCTCCAAGTGTAAACTGAGCCGAGTGCAAACTGGGTGATAATAGTACCAACTAAGGTCAGGTACCGAGTACGGTTCATCTCTTTAGTCATGATGCATCTCGCTTTAGGGGATCAGGAATTGAGTCCACTATAAGAGAGATGCGATTCGCGCCGATCAATTAAGGCATGAAATACAGATCTGCAGGAATGAATGACAATTACAGCCTCATCAGCTGTCGAAAAGCCTTAATATTACTACGGCTAACGGGCACCTCGAACGACAAATCATGCAACCTAATCAGGTAAGTACTATTGAACCAAGGCACGATTTCGCGGATCTTGTTGATATTGACGCAATAGGAACGGTGACAGCGAAAAAAACCTTCAGCAGGCAAACGACTCACAAACTCACTGATGGTCATCTGCATCACATAACGGTCGGTGCGGGTGTACACATAGGTGAGTTTTTCATCTGCCTCGGCATAATAAATTTGCTCGCAGGGCGTGACGATAATCCGCTCACCTTTGACTAAATTCACGGTTCGACTGGTGTTGCTCGCGGCCTCATGTTGCGGCTTTGGTGCTTGCCGCCCCACCTGTTCAATCTTCTGCAATAAGCTGATGATCCGCGGTTCATTGTAGGGCTTGAGAATATAATCGAAGGCTTCGAGCTCAAACGCTTCTACTGCAAATTCTTTATAGGCAGTAACAAACACCACATGGGGAGGATGGGTCGATTTATGCAGATTCTTCGCCAACAAAAGGCCATCAATGGACGGTATTTGGATATCCAAAAACACCACATCGACCTCGTGATCCTGCAAATATTTAAAGGCCTCTAAGCCATCCTCGAAGCTAGCCACTATGTCTATCTCACTGTGGCTCTTCACTAAATACTCTAGCTCCTCACGGGCGAGATATTCATCTTCAACTATGATGGCTTTTAACATACTTGCGCCTCATTTTCCGGTAAGTAAAAACTGACTTCCGTCCCCGGCTCGAGCCGTTTAAGCTGCAAACCTTCGCCGTACAATAATTTCACTCTCTGGTGCACATTCATCAGCCCAATACTGCTGCTTTCTACACGGCCAGCAGCTACGCCATCAATCACCTCTTGGCGGATCCCATAGCCAGTATCGCGCACGGCGACGCGAATACCTGCATCGAGTTTTTTCACTTCTATCGTCACTCTACCCGGTGCACTGCGCGGCTGAATGCCGTGCAAAATCGCGTTTTCCACCAGCGGCTGTAACAAGAGGCAAGGTACACAAAAATGTACATCGTCGACATCGAAGATCACTTCAAGCTTGTCGCCAAAACGCGCCTGCTCAATCGCCACATAATCACGGACTTGTTTCACTTCTTCTTGGATATCAATCAGCTCATCGCCTTTAGCCAAGTTATAGCGCAGATAATCGGCCAGATTAGCAATCAACTGTCGCGCCTGCTGTGGCCGAATACGGATCAAAGAAGAAATCGCATTGAGGGCATTAAATAAAAAGTGCGGGTTAATCTTGCTCTGCAGCGCAGTAAACTCCGCCTTGCGGGTCATCTCCTGCAATTGCTCGATACGCGACACTTCCATCTGGGTCGAAATCAGCTGCGACAAGCCCACCGCCATCTCTCGCAGCGAGCTGGTAATCCGATAGTTATTGCGATAATAAATCTTCAGCGTACCGCTTACCGTGCCGTTTTCACGCAGCGGGATTATGATGACCGAATGAAAATCCGATAAATGATATTGGCGTAAGTCGTTGTTAATAATGTTTTGATCTAGCTCTATCGCCCTTTGAGTCATCTCGCTAATCGCTTGATGACCATCGACCTCGTAGTAATCTTTGCCTACGCCCATATAAGCTAGTACATCGCGAGTATCGGTAATCGCCACGGCATCGGCATGGATTTCATTACGGATCACGCCGCACACTTGCTCTAAGGCATGGCGATCAATTTTGCGGAAGAAAGGTAAGGTTTTGTTGGCAATATCCAGCGCGAGCTTGGCCTGCTTGGCGGCAATGAGCTCTTTCTCATCGTCGAGATCTTGCACTAGCTTGATAATCAGTCCGATACACACAGTGCCCGCAATCATGGGATAGGCAATGTGACTCACAATCTCTACACCCACCTGGTGCGGCTCTGTCAGCAGCCAAATCAACAACATGGTCAGTGTTTCGCACAACATGCCCGCCACAATGCCATAAATCCATAACTTAGATTTGGGGCATTTGTAGTAAATCCAGGTCGCCATTAGACCAGCAATAATGCTGGCGATTAAACACGGGATAGAAGTATCGCCATCCATATCAATCAGATATCTATGCAGCCCCGACAGCACGCCCGCGGGAATACCAACCCAAGGGCCAAATAATATCCCGCCGGAAATAATCGCGATAATCCGCACGTTGACCAACGCGCCTTCAACCTCAATGCCGGTATAGGTACTGAACACCGCAAATAAGCAAAATATCGCCGCCACTGAGACCAGCTCTGCGGGAGTGTGATTACGCTTTTGGAATAAACGCTGGAACGGTCGAGTGCGAGTTAAAAAGAACAAGGTCATCAGCATCAAGGCCGCCCGTTCAAATACCGCCAATAACATCATTTGATTTTCGAGCACGCTTTCTCCTTGATCTATCACGCTGAATCACAGCCCAACGTTATATTTACCAATGATATATTTATGAGTGTTAAGCCTGTACGCTGAATGGATTAGGGTGAAGACAGGCTTTGCCGCCAACACAAGCTCCCATAAAAGATAGACTCGATTTTGCAGATCCAACGTAAGACATGGATGATAAAAATCACCGAGCCCCAAACTTGTCAAACACTCGTATTTAGGCTCGAGTAAAACATCAAACGCTAATGCCCACATAAATACAGGCTTGCTAAAGTAAAGGACAGATAAAAGTCCCATTCACGCGGGCTCAGTCACACATTCGTACTTGAATTAGGCTATCAAAGTGTATCGAAGGACAATTTGAAGAACCTAAAACACCTTAAGTTAACCACTAAAAAGTGAAATTGCCCTCTATCAGGTCACTGCCACAATTTGCAAAATCGACTGGAATACCCGAAGCTAAAACCTTCGGCTCGAATGCAAGATGAGATCACCCCCATGCGAGATTCTAGGTTCACACTTAGCTGCGCTGAA
>NZ_JAMTCC010000088.1:0-4075 GCF_025370265.1 Shewanella septentrionalis
CGCTTCGCGAAAACTTATCTCGATGTCAACCCGCCGCTGAGCGGGATCCTCAGCTGCGCAATACATTGCTCCGCGCGACACATCATCAAAATGCTGCGCATTTTAGGCAATGATGACTCGCCCCCATGTATCCCCTTCGGGGATAAAAGAAAGTAGGTCATCGCCAAGCGCCTAATTATCTCGTAGAGATGTAACGAAGCCAGCTGAATAAGCTGGCTTTTTTGCGTCTGCAATTTGTCAATTCCAGCATGATTTTTCGTCTAAATGCCCACTCTACGATGACTATTTCATCAATACGTGTCCTCCGCGTTAGCTGCAATCCTCGCTTTTAGCAGTTACAATGTGTTTTTGTCGTCATTGATCAAACACATGTCTCTAACTCATAGCCTTAAATCGTTTAATTCCTTTGGTTTAGCCCAGTCTTGCGCCGCTCTTGTTGAGGCGCACTCAAAAGAAGCTGTTCAGGCGATGTGTTTGCCACTATGGCAACAGCAATTGCCTATGTTGGTGCTTGGTGGCGGTAGCAATCTGGTCTTCACTGAGGACTTTAACGGTACAGTTGTCAGGATTTTATCGAAGGGGATAAAAGTATCTGAAGACGGAGAAGCATTTTATCTCGAGGTTGAGGCGGGTGAGAATTGGCACGAGTTAATTAAGTTTACGCTTGAGCATGGCATGTTTGGGCTGGAAAATATGGCGTTAATTCCTGGAACGGTTGGGGCAGCACCTATCCAGAATATTGGCGCTTATGGTGTTGAACTCTGTGATGTATGTGATTGGGTTGAGTATCTTGATTTACCCTCAGGTGAGTTTGTGCGTATAAGCACTGCTGAGTGTCAATTTGCTTACCGTGAATCCATTTTCAAAGACAAATTACGTAATCTTGCCGTAGTCACTGCTGTCGGACTGCGCTTAGTTAAACGGTGGCAACCGCGTTTGGCCTATGGCCCATTGCAATCGTTTGATCCCGCAACCGTTACAGCCCATGAGATTTTTGAGCGCGTATGCCAAGTGCGCAGTGAAAAGCTCCCTGATCCAGCAGTGCTCGGCAATGCAGGCAGTTTCTTTAAAAATCCTATTGTTAGCGCGGCCTGTTATCTAGATTTAGCACAGCGTTTTCCGACAATAGTGGGTTACGCACAAGCGGATGCGACGGTGAAATTGGCGGCAGGTTGGTTGATTGAACAAGCGGGACTGAAAGGTTTTGTGCTTGGTAATGCGGCTGTGCATGACAAACAAGCTTTGGTATTAGTGAATCGAGGCGGGGCAACGGGGCGCGATATTTGTCGCTTAGCGCTGCATGTTATTGCGCAAGTACAGGATAAATTTGGTGTTGTGCTAGAAGCGGAACCTAGAATCATGGGCGCTAACGGTGAAGGAGATTTGTATGTCTGATAATTGGGGAAGAAAGCGCCAGATATTAGCGTTATTGTCTAGCGGTCAATTTGTTTCAGGCGAGCAGTTAGCCACTGAACTTGGGATTTCGCGCGCCGCTGTAAATAAGCACATTGATGCGTTAGAAACCTATGGCGTAGCAATTTATAGCGTTAAAGGTCGCGGCTATAAGCTAGCCAATCCCATCTCTTTGATTGATGCTTCACGTTTAGTGCAGTCAATTGATAACCGTTGTTTTTATTTTGATGAGATCGCAAGCACCAACGGCTTTATGCTGAGCCATACCACTGAGCTAAAGAATGGCGATGTGTGCGTGGCAGAGTATCAATCTGCAGGTCGCGGTCGCCGAGGTCGCACTTGGGTGTCGCCCTATGGGCATCACCTGTACTTCTCATTGTTTTGGACATTCCCGCAGGGAATGGCACAAGCCATGGGTCTAAGTTTAGTGGTGGCGTGCACTCTAGTTGAAGTGCTTAAATCGTTTGGGGTCGAGAATATTGGGGTTAAGTGGCCGAATGATATCTATATGGATAACAAGAAGCTTGCTGGGATCTTGATTGAAATGTCGGGACAGGCGGATAGTCAGTGTCAGCTGATCATTGGTGTTGGCGTTAATATGGCGATGTCAGAGGAGCAAGGCAAAGGTATCGATCAGCCTTGGAGTGACCTGTCAGAGTTGGTTGATATGCCAGATAAGACTGCGCTTGTTATCGAATTACAGAAGCAACTGAAGCGCGATATCCAGCTATTTGAACGTGAAGAATTAGCTGCATTCAAGGCTCGTTGGCAAGCGGCAGACTTATTTTATGGCCGTGAAATACGTTTGCTTATGGGGGAAAAATCGGTCGAAGGGATTTGTCGCGGCGTTGATGAGCAGGGTGCGGTATTGCTCGAAACCGCCGACGGTGTGCAAGCATTTATCGGCGGTGAAATTAGCTTAAGGGCACGCTAAGCACCCAAGAGGCTATTTTACAGAAAACTATTTGCGCATTAGTACGTGGGACATCAAATGATCCTGACCTTTCTGTAGGATCAAATGCGCCCTTTCACGGGTCGGTTGAATATTTAATTGCAGGTTGGGACCGTTAATTGTGTCCCAAATATTGGCGGCAATGGTATTGGCTTCATCATCGGTTAGCGACGAATAGTGATGAAAATACGATTTCTTGTCACTGAAGGCGCCAGAGCGGAATTGCAAGAAGCGTTCTTTATACCATTGTTTGAGTAACGGCTCTTCCGCATCGACATAAATAGAAAAGTCGACAAAATCGGAGACAAAAGGACGACGGGTATCGACGGGGGAGTCGAGTCCAGTCTGCAGTACATTAAGGCCTTCCAAAATTAAGATGTCTGGCTGAGAAACGGTTTGGTGTTGATTCTTAACACGGTCATAGGTGACGTGTGAATAGATAGGCGCTTTCACATGGGGTTGGCCAGATTTTACTGCTGAGATAAACTCAACCAGCATTTTCATATCGTAGCTTTCCGGAAATCCCTTACGTTGTAACAAGCCTTTACGTTTCAAGTCTGCCAGCGGATACAAAAAGCCATCCGTTGTGACGAGATCGACCTTAGGGTGCTCAGGCCAATGCCGTAACAAGGCTTGCAAGATACGCGCTGTGGTACTTTTGCCTACGGCGACACTGCCGGCAATACTAATGATGTAAGGGCTTCTTGATGGCTTTTGCCCAAGGAACTCATCAACCACTAAGCCACGTTGCTGCTTAGCTTTGACGATCAAATTGAGTAGCCGGCTAAGGGGAAGGTAAATATCAGTGACTTCCGATAAGGAAATCTTCTCATTTATGCCTCTAAGGTTTTCCAAGTCTTGCTCACTCAGCGTCAGCGGCACTGAATCTCGTAACTCAGACCATTGCAGGCGCTCAAAGGCGAGATAGAGTGCTTTTTGAATTGAATTTTTAGAAGTCATTGGCTTTCCTCAGCTTAGGAAAGGCACAGTACACTATGAGATTATTCGGAACAATACTAAATGGGTGATTGCAGTCGTGTTTCCGTCGTCGTTTGATGTATTCGCTGTTTAATTGGTCGCCAAAGTTGGATAACGTGTAAAAAAACACCGTTCAAGCGCTTTTTTTGCGTAAATGGACGTTTTTTACTTGCACTTGAGAGCGCATTTACCTAATATCCCGTTCCGAAATGATATGCCGGCATAGCTCAGTTGGTAGAGCAACTGACTTGTAATCAGTAGGTCCCGAGTTCGACTCTTGGTGCCGGCACCATTTTCTGTGGAGGGGTTCCCGAGTGGCCAAAGGGATCAGACTGTAAATCTGACGGCTCAGCCTTCGAAGGTTCGAATCCTTCTCCCTCCACCACTTTTTCTAGGTAGTTAGGTAGCCTTAGTTAGGTTGCGCGGACATCGTATAATGGTATTACTCCAGCCTTCCAAGCTGATAACGCGGGTTCGATTCCCGCTGTCCGCTCCAAATTAGTTGCTGATATGGCTCAGTTGGTAGAGCACACCCTTGGTAAGGGTGAGGTCGGCAGTTCGAATCTGCCTATCAGCACCAGCCTATCTAAATTTAGCTCCTACGCCTAAACATAATCGGTTCGATGTCATTTTAATGCATCGGATTTTTTCTATATGTTAGTTTTCATCACCAAGATTCTTGGACTGAGGCATTACCATGGCTAAAGCTAAATTTGAACGTATTAAGCCCCA
>NZ_JAMTCC010000089.1:0-3940 GCF_025370265.1 Shewanella septentrionalis
TATGCGATTTGGGAACCCATGCGATGAAGTCAGAGGCTACCGCGGCCGTTAGTGTACAAGGTCGAGTCTTAACACGCCATGCGATTCATCGTCATGGGAGTTTAGTGTTGCAGTATTATCTGGCTACCGCCCAAGGCCCTGTGCAGGTGGAAGTGCAAGGTACTGAACACATTTGTTTTTGCCATCAAACGGATGTGGCGGCTCTACAGTTACAAACGCCGGGTCAAGCATTGCGGTTTGTGCCATTAGCACTCAAAAGCTTTAAAGGCGGCGCTGTCAGTGGTGTTTATGCCAAATCGAGCAATAGTTTACGTACCTTACAGCGTATCGCTAAAGATGCTGACATCCCCTTATTTGAAGCCGATATTCGACCCGAACAGCGTTATTTAATCGAGCGGTTTGTGGCGCTGGATGTGGCATTTTTAGGGTATTTCTCTGCGACGAGTAACATACTCGCGCCGACTAGCGACAGTCTTGTGGCTAACTCGCTGCCCGTGTTTATCGCCGAGCGGGCAAAGAGTATTGCCCCCTTAATGGCGGTGAATTTACGCTGTATTTCACTGGATTTTGAATGCAGCTTTGAGGGTTTACTCTATTCGGTTGCGCTATATGGTCAAGACAGTAGCCAAGCCGAGGGGCAAGGCAGCCTCAAGCAGACTTATGAAAAAGTGATCATGGTGGGCGAAGCTGAATCAAACGCCCCCGAGTATATTGAATGGGTGGTCGATGAAGCTGCACTTATTCATCGATTAATCGCGTGGTTCCATGAGTTTGATCCTGATTTTATTATCGGTTGGTCAGTGGTGAGCTTCGATCTCGCGCTATTGTCACGCCGTGCATTATTACACCGTATTCCACTCACCATTGGCCGCGGTGGCGCTAAGCTCGATTGGAAGGTTGATAATAAATTTCGCCCAGAAACCTTAGTCTTACCGGGCCGTGTGGTACTCGATGGTATCGATTGGCTTAAGGCGGCTTTTTATCACTTTGAGCGTTTCTCGCTTGAATTTGTGTCGCGGCAATTATTAGGTGAAGGCAAGGCCATTCATAACGTCGATAATC
The DNA here is from genome assembly GCF_025370265.1 of Shewanella septentrionalis. NCBI lineage: Bacteria > Pseudomonadati > Pseudomonadota > Gammaproteobacteria > Alteromonadales > Shewanellaceae > Shewanella > Shewanella septentrionalis. The sequence continues at coordinate 1,063 of NZ_JAMTCC010000089.1, forward strand.
GCGTTGAAGAAATTGACCTGCTGTTTAAGACCGATAAACAAGCCTTAGCGCATTACAATCTTACCGATAGCCGCCTAGTGTGGGATATTTTTACTCACACTCAATTGTGGGATTTTGCCCTCGCGCGTGCCGAACTGACAGGTTTAGAACTTGGGCGAGTAGGGGCTTCGGTGGCGGCGTTTAATCATTTGTATTTACCGTATTTACATCGAGCGGGTTATGTCGCTCCAGCAGAGCCTGCCAGTGATGGCATTGAAAGTCCTGGCGGCTACGTGATGGATTCTGTGCCGGGTCTGTATAAACACATCTTAGTGTTCGATTTTAAAAGTCTGTATCCTTCCATTATTCGCACCTTTTTGATTGATCCTAAGGGATTGATTGAAGGCTTGCAGTTGCCGGAGTCTGACTGTGTTGCGGGGTTTCTCGGCGGCCGTTTCAGTCGGCAACAGCCTATTTTACCTAAGCTTATCAAAGCCTTATCTGAGCAGCGAGAAAAGGCCAAGCGTGAGCATAATGCGCCATTATCCCAAGCGATAAAAATTATCATGAACTCGCTGTATGGGGTTTTAGGTTCTCAAGGTTGTGTGTTCCACGATGCAAAGTTAGCAAGTTCGATCACTATGCGTGGCCATCAAATCATGAAACAAACTCGCGCATGGATAGAAGAGATGGGCTATCAAGTGATTTATGGCGATACGGATTCGACCTTTGTCTGGCTTGGCAGCGAGCCTGATCTCTCAGACATTAACGCCTTGGGTAACAGTCTGGCGCAAGATATCAATGCTAAGTGGCAGGTTAAAATCTTTGCTGATCACCAAGTTGAGAGTTTTCTCGAGTTACAGTTTGAACGGCATTACGAGCAGTTCTTTATGCCAACCTTAAGAGGCTCATTAGAAGGCAGTAAAAAACGTTATGTTGGCGCGTGGCGCAATGAGAGCGATGAACTAGAGCTCACCTTTAAAGGGATGGAACAAGTGCGCAGTGATTGGAGCCCCTTAGCGCGCAAAGTCCAAGAGTCACTCTATGAGCGAATGTTTAACCAAAGGGATATCAGTGTTTATTTAGCCAGCGTGTTTGAAAAATTGCTTGATGGTCAGTTGGATAATGATTTGGTATTTCGTAAACGCATGCGGCGCAATATCGAAGATTACACGGCTAAATCTTCACCACATGTTAAAGTCGCCCAGCAACTATGCGATATAACAGGTGACACCACTTTTGGCAAGCGTGGGGCGCAAATTGACTACCTGATTACTGTAAATGGACCGGAACCCTTACTGTACAGAACGTCACCAATTGATTACCAATACTACATTGATAAGCAAATTGGCCCTATTGCAGAGCCGGTATTTTCGATAATGAAACTAAACTACATGAATATTGCGTCAAAGCAGCTGCTGTTAATATAGTGTTTTTAATGTTCTTTATGTGTTGCTATAAGTGGCGAATGTAGCGTTTTAACCTGTTTTGTAGAGGTTAACTGGTTTGTTTTTGTGATGTTAATCGACATATTCTTTAGGTTTCGCTTTGAGGGGATATTGAAAATTTGCTACCCTTTAAGTGGAAATTGTAAGGAAATATAACAACGGAATGACGTTGGCAAAACATAAACAAAAAAAGGTTAAGCACCAAATGAACAAGACGTTAGTAGCAACTGCGCTTGCAGCCATGTTTTTAGTACCATCAGTCTCAGCTATCGAGATCTATAAAGATAATAAAAATGCCGTAGAAATCGGTGGTTTTATTGATGCACGCGTGATCAACACTCAAGGGGAAACAGAGGTTGTTAACGGCGCATCTCGCATTAATTTTGGTTTTAATCGTGAGTTGACTGACGGTTGGAAAGCCTTTGCTAAATTAGAGTGGGGTGTAAACCCAGTTGGTAATAGCGATATTGTCTATAACAATCGCTTCGAATCTGTTCAAGAAGAGTTCTTCTATAACCGTTTAGGTTACGCAGGTCTGTCCCACGACACTTATGGAACACTGACTATCGGTAAGCAGTGGGGTGCTTGGTACGATGTCGTTTACAACACTAACTACGGTTTTGTGTGGGACGGCAACACTGCAGGTGTTTACACTTATAACAAAGATGACGGCGCGGTAAACGGTGTGGGTCGTGGTGATAAAACGGTCCAGTATCGCAATGCCTTTGGCGATGTTAGCTTCGCAGTTCAAGCGCAGTTAAAAAACAGCAGCTTCTATACCTGTGATACTACGGATGATATCAGCCAAGCTCAGTGTCAAGCGAACTGGGAAAGCGGTGATAAAGCGGCTCAACAAGTTGAGTACAACTACACCTATGGTGGCGCGCTGACTTATAAAGCCACTGATATGTTGACGTTAACTGCGGGTGTAAACCGTGGTGAGTTTGATGTGAGTTTTGGTAACGGCGAACAAACTACAGCGGTTGATCTTATCTACGGTGCTGGTATCACTTGGGGTAACTTCGATAACGATGGTTTATATGCCGCAGCGAACTTCAACAGACAAGAAAACCATGACACTGACAATATTGGTCGTTTGATCAAAGATGCCTATGGTATTGAAAGTTTAGTTTCTTACAAGTTTGACAATGGCCTGCGTCCATTCATTTCTTACAACGTGCTTGATGCGGGTAAAGACTATGTCATCCAGCCTAACTTCAATGCCGATCCAAACGATGAATTTAAACGTCAGTTTGTCGTGGTCGGATTGCACTTTGTATGGGATCCAAACACAGTTCTGTACATAGAAGCACGTAAAGATTACAGCGATTTCACCAGCGCAGATAAAGACCAAGAAGCCAGAATGGCACTTTCTGAATCTGATGGCGTAGCAATCGGTATCCGTTACACACTCTAAGTTTCAAGGTTCTTTAAAGTAAGAACCTTTTCAG
>NZ_JAMTCC010000090.1:0-3695 GCF_025370265.1 Shewanella septentrionalis
AAAAAAACAACAAAATAACCGCCATTTGCGTGGTGATTTTTGAATGCAGCGCATCAATTAACGCTTTTTGAACAGCGCTTACCCAAGAAACCCTATTATTCAGATGATTTATCCAATGGCCTGAGCATTATTGCTGCTAAAAAAGCCGTTAAATCTCGCTATATTCAACACAATGGCCCGACGCATAAGCATTGGCTAGTGTTCGATGTAGATCGTTTTGATGCCACGATGTGCTGGGATGATTTGGGCGCTCCAGCCCCCAACATCGTTGCAACTAACCGCGAAAATGGTCACGCGCATTTAATTTATGGCTTAGAAATCCCAGTTCGTACAGCTCCAGACGGTAGCAGCAAAGCTTTACGCTATGCAGCAGCCGTAGAAGCCGCTTTAAGAGCGAAATTAGGAGCAGATGAGGGATATACAGGGCTAATTTGCAAAAACCCGTTAAATCCTCATTGGCTAGTTTCTACGTGGGAGCCAAATCTCTACACACTCGATTGGTTAGCTGACTACCTCGATTTAAGCGCCTACAGCGGCTCTAAGCGGCTTTTGGGCAATGGCCTAGGCCGTAACTGCAATCTATTCGATTATCTCTCTAAGTGGGCGTTTAAGGCCATTAGGCAGGGGTATCCGCAGTATGACCGCTGGCTTGAAGCCGTTTTAACCCGCGCTCAGGCATATAACAACAAGGAGTTTACGTCACCGTTGCCACTATCCGAGGTTAAAGCCACGGCTAAATCTGTTGCAAAATTCACACATAAAAACTTCAGTGCAGCGGGATTTAGCGCATGGCAAGCCAGACAAGGCGCTAAGGGTGGTAGGAAATCAAAGGGTGGCGGTAGGCCATTAATAAGCGGAGATAAGGCCACATTGATTCCTATGGTGCTAAAAATGAAGTCCAAGGGGTATTCAAACCGTATGATTGCAGAGGATCTTAAAATATCGGCTAGTACGGTCAGTCTTTATCTCAAGCATGAAATCTAGTGATCGAAACAAGCCATATCAGATAATAGCCCCTTTAGGGGTGCTTTTGCTCTGCTAGACAATACCTACCCAAGAAGTGATCGAATAAGCCATATCAGATAATAGCCCTACAGGGGTGTTTTTGCTCTTCTAGACAACACACAGCAAAAGAAGCGATCGCGAAAACAAGCCATATCAGATAATAGCCCCGTTTATCGTCACTGTTACTTAAATAGTATTCCTCCAATACATATCAAGAAAATAAGAAAATCATTCGTACTCGCTGGACTAGCGATTGAGCAGCTTGCCTGCGACATGAGCCTAGTCAGCAAACAAGCAAAGCGCGTTAGTTTTCCCGCCTAAATATATATCAAATAAAGTAACTGTTACCTTATCCTTGCTAAATAATGATGACCGATTTATACTATCTTTCGTGCTTTAAGCCAGCATACACAGAGTGCCCTACAGTCGCTGCGCTCCTTTGGTCATCTGTGTGTCTGGTTCAGGGGTGATAAATCCCCCCCGAAACCCCCTAAAAGCACAATCTAAACCTTAACCTTTATCGTAACTGTTACTCAAAAGGATGCACAGAATGAAAGATACATTAGATGATCGGACTGTGGATTTTATCCCGCAAAAACCTAAACGTGGCCGCCCATCAACTGGCCGCGCAATGACCGCAGCCGAAAAGCAAGCAGCCTATCGTGCTCGAAAAGCAGCCTTAACTGTAACAGTTACCTTTAACCGTGAGGACATCAACACGCTAAAGCGTTTGATTGGTAATCCAGACCCAAGCCTAAACCTTGATGAAGCGACCATTGAGCGATTGATGGAAGCCGTATTTCAGGCGGCTAAGTGATGGAAAAGCGCACACGAGTCATTAAGATCCGCTGCACTGATGCTGAATACGACACGCTAGTTGAACGCTCGACAAAACTGCGTCTTGCAGAGTGGATTCGTGAGACATGCTTAGGCGTTCCAGCGAAACGAGCCGCCCCGCTTCCCACGGTCAGCCCAGAGCTACAACGTCAATTAACCGGTATCGGAAACAATTTAAACCAGATAGCCAGAGCCGTTAACCGCAGTCAGTGGAGCAGTATCGACAAAAGTCGCGTCATTACTGAGCTTGTGAGCATTGAAAGGCGCCTAGCTGAAATAAAAAAGGGGCATTCAAATGATTGTTAAATTCCATGCGCGTGGCTCAGGTGTAGGTAGTGGCCCGATTGATTATTTGCTAGGTCGTGACCGCCAACGCGATGGTGCAACGCTCGATAGAGGTGATCCAGAGGCGATCATGGCCATCATTGATGCCAGCCCGTATGCAAAAAAATATACATCAGGTGTTTTGTCATTTTCTGAACCTGATTTAGACCGCGAATCTAAAGACAAAATCATGTCAGATTTTGAAAAAATGATGTTCCCAGGCCTGGATGCAGATCAATACGCTTGTATGTGGGTTGAGCATCGAGACAAAGACCGCTTGGAACTTAACTTTGTTGTACCGAATATCGAGCTACAGAGCGGTAAACGCTTGCAGCCTTGGTATCATAAACGCGATTTAAAACGGGTTAATAACTGGAAAAACATTACTAATCACACCTACAAATTGACCGACCCTGACAGCCCGTTAAACCACCGTTCACTGGTCACGCCTCGTAACCTACCAGAAAACCGAAAAGTGGCCGCAGAAACGATTACAAACAGCCTCATGACGGTTATGTCGAACGGATTAATCACTAATCGCGCAGATGTTGTTAAAACGCTATCTGATGCGGGTTTCACGGTCGCAAGAGAAACCAAAAATTCAATATCAATTGCTGATCCAGATGGCGGCAAAAACATACGGCTCAAAGGGGCTATTTATGAACGAGATTTTAAATTTAGCGAAGAAACTGGAGCAGCAATCGAACGAGCAGCTAAAGCTTACGAAGCAGCGACTGATCAACGAATTCAACGAGCACACCAAGAGCTTGCAGAAGGAATTAAAAGGCTCTCAGAGCATAATCAGCGCAGATATCCACGCATTGACGCAGGAATTACGCGATCAAGCGTCAACCATGCGGTTAACAGCCCTCAGCACATGGGCTTACTTGTTTCTAGCGATAATAATGACTCTAATCTTGAGCTATGGAGTCCTCTGGTATCAAGGCAATCAGATAGCCGAGAACCTAGCCGCGATAGAGCAACAAAATCAGACCTTGAAATCGTTACAGAATCAAACGTTCGGGATAGCGACACACACGAGCAAAGAAGGCGAGCGTTTCATTCTGCTACCGAACGGCTGGAAAGCAGATCTCAATTGGACGGTGGGCAAGCAAAGCGCAATCAAATTGGAGAAAAATTAAATGACAGAATTAGAGTCACAGTTACTGAAATCTGTAACAGAATATCAGAAGCAGCAAGAGCAGCAGCAGGCGGGATTGTCGAGCAGCTACAAAGCTTTGCAGCAAATGTTCACAACTACGTCAGCAGAGAATCAAGAACTCAAAACGCAGGTGAAGATCTTGTCACAGCAGGTGAACGGATTGGAATTGCAACTCGGCAGATTAATGAAATTGCTAACAAAATAGCGATGAAAAACGATCTTGAAAATGATCATGGATTGCGCATGTGAAATGGCGTAATCTATTGCCATAAAAACAAAAACCCCGATTCGTACAAATCAACTTGGCGGAAGATATACGAAATCAGGGTTTAGGAATAATCCTAGGGAAATCTTATCACATGATCAT
>NZ_JAMTCC010000091.1:0-3345 GCF_025370265.1 Shewanella septentrionalis
TAACATTTGCGGTGGTCGTAAGTTTGCGCTCCGCGCTCAATAAGTTTTCTGATTTCATCTTAAAAAGACAAAGTGAAAATTTAGCTTTTGTGGCGCAATTTAACATTATGGTTATTGTGCGCATCGCGTTATGACCACTCAATCAATATCACTATCTAACGCCTCAAAACCACAGGTTTACAGCCCCTAAAATCACGAAAAATAAGAACTCAATAATTGGTCAATTTCACCATTTTGGTCATTCAGCTAAAAATAGCCCTCAAAGGCTCAAAATGGTAAAATGGTAAAATGGCTCACCATCTCTTACTTTGATATGCACAGCGTGAACTCTAGCTATGATTTTTGTGACGTGCTCGATAACGCACTCTTACACCTCTATTTAAGCGTGGCTGAAACAGAACGCTTTACCCCTAAAGCAAAGCGTAATGACATTTTGATCCGCTACCTAAAACCAATGATAAAAGATAAGCACTATCAGCAAGCAAAAAAGGAGATAAGAAGCCTGATATCTCTAGGGCGTATTGCCTCGTATGATTTGGAATCTAAAATTGTTGGGCTTTATGAGCTGTCGCAACGTTATGACCAGCAAGCGACGAAAGCAAAGCAGTTGTTTGACTTGTTGACGTTCATTGAAGCTGAGTTAACGCTACCCACCAGATTCTTAAATGTAAGGGGTAACGAGCGAAAATTACCGAACACCATTTACATGTTGCAAGAGCACATAGAAAACGGATTTACAGTTTCAGGTGAGCAGGTTGCACCAGTGTCACTGTTTTTAGAGTCAGATAAGGTAATAGACGTAGTTGATTTAGTGAATGCCAAAGGCTTGTTCTTGGCTGAAATACAGCAGCATAATGTTGACGAAAAACAAGGTCATCTTATGCTGCACCCTAAAAAGTAGGCATGTGTGTAATGGCTCACAATCAGCGACTTAGCTGAGTTATTTTCTGTGTCGAGACCAACGGTCTATCGAATGCTTTTACGAGGAAAAAAATGATCGATCTAACTGCAGAGCAAAGACACTTGGCAAAAATAGTTCATGATTATGCTTGTCGGTTTCCTCTGACAGAGGAGGGTGACGCTCAGTTATTGAAAAGCTGTTATGACTATATGGACGCCTTTAAGCGGGTGATGGACTGCGCATCAAAAGTCCAGATGGACTACATTTGTCTGCAATATCCGGGGTATTTTCGCTTTGCGAAATGGATGGAGCGTTTAGCACAAGGTATTGCTGTTGGTGTCATTGATATTCCCAAAGATCACTAAAAATAAGTCACAAAATTTTGGCGGCTTCGCCGCCCTTTTCCGTTTATGGGGTTTTACGCCCATCCCCTCGAAATTAGTATTAAAAACATGATCTTGTCAAATTAGGGTCAAAGAGCACTGGACCCGTCCTACCTTGGTTAATTGAAAAGCGAATTAACCAGGGGAGATCCCACCCAACCGATCACCAGATTTTTAAACGACAAAAAACTGCAAACACAAAAAATTGAAATGGGGCGATTATATCCTCTGGATAGCATTCTTTATTGTCTTTAGTGCTCTGTATTTACTATAATGTACTTACAAATGTAACTACACCGTGAGGCAGTATGGGCACTATTAATATTCGCATCGATGACGAGCTTAAGGAGCGTTCTTTTGCTGTGTTGGAAAAATTAGGCGTTAGTCCCTCTGAGGCATTGCGGCAAATGCTTGAGTATGTCGCCACAAGCGGCGCTATGCCATTTAAACCCGTACTGCTAACAGCAGAGGATGAAGCCTTGATCTCCTTGGTTAAAGAGCGTTTAGCGAGCCCTCGAAAGGGGATCGAGGTTTCGCTCGATGATCTATAAGTTAGTATTTGATCCCCGCGCATTAAAGGAATGGAACAAGCTTGGAGATCCCATCAGGCAGCAGTTAAAAAAGAAACTGGCCGAGATACTGCAACATCCTCATATCGGGGCTAACAAACTTAGAGATCTCCCTGACTGTTACAAAATCAAGTTGCGTACATCAGGTTATCGCTTGGTATATCAAGTACAAGATGAACGCATTACCGTGTTTGTCGTGGCCGTAGGCAAGCGTGAACGATTAGCGGTGTATTCAACAGCAGAAAAGCGCCTTTAAATGAGGTATGAATCAGTTCTCTAGAGATTTGATTCATTTTAGGACAAAAAAAAGCCCCGTTGGAAGGAAGAAACGGGGCGAAATGGGTCTGTTTTAAGGTCAGCGTGAATCAGTCTGGGGCTTTGTTTCCTAAATAGGTTGAACTAAAACCGTAGCCGCAGATCTGATCGGCATCGCCTATTAACTTACCCATCAACCGTGTCAAAACCTCGCTATAAAACAACCAACTGGAAGCAATACAACCAAGCCTTAATCAACCGCGGTTCACTTACCTTCTGGATTGATGAGGATGCAATTGCTAAGTGGAAAGCCAAGGTCGAGCAGCCCAAGAAAGGTCGCCCTCAAGTGTTTAGCGACTTAGCCATTACCACTGCGTTGATGGTTAAGCGTATTTTCTCTATGCCACTGCGAGCCTTACAAGGCTTCATCAATTCGGTGTTTAAACTGGGTGACATCCCATTATCTTGCCCGCATTACACCTGCATCAGTAAACGCGCGAAAACGGTCAATATTGCTTTTAAAACCAAGACTCGCGGCGCCATTGAGCACTTAGCTATCGACTCGACAGGCTTGAAGGTCTATGGCGAAGGTGAGTGGAAAGTTAAGAAACATGACACAGATGGAAAGCGCCGAGTGTGGCGTAAACTGCATATTGCTGTAGATACACATAGCCATGAAATTATTGCCGCAGAACTCAGTTTATCAGGTGTCACAGACGCTGAAGTGATGCCCAATTTACTTAAGCAAACCCATCGAAAAATCCGCAATATCTCGGGTGATGGTGCTTACGACACGAAAGCCTGTCACGAAGCCGTTCGTCGAAAACGCGCTTTAGTGCTCATTCCACCTAGGGAAGGTGCTGCGCTATGGGAACAAGGGCATCCACGAAACTTAGCCGTCAGTTGGCAACAGCTTCATGGCTCAAATAAGCAGTGGAAAAAACGGTATGGTTACCATCGACGTTCAATCTCAGAAACCGCCATGTACAGGATAAAACAACTGTTAGGAGGCACATTGAGCATGCGTAATTATAACGCTCAGGTGGGAGAAACTTACGCTATGATTAGGGCTTTGAACAAGCTTACTGGGCTAGGTATGCCTGAAACCCACTATGTAGCTTGATATTTGAACAATGATGAGAGTTTTGTTCGCTGACTCGATTTAGGAAACAAAGCCGCTCCAAGTTGTAATATTTCATGTAAGCCGTCACATCTTGCTTCATAAACTCCCTTGTTG
>NZ_JAMTCC010000092.1:0-3121 GCF_025370265.1 Shewanella septentrionalis
TTTGAACAATAAGTCTGATGGTTCTAATGAATCATAAGCTGATTTTGCTAATTTCTTTTGAACAGCAGAAATAGAAGAGTGCTTTAAGGCACGCCGAGAAAATACAGTGACTCTGATTTTTTCACGTAGCTGTGCTTTTTCCGCATCTGTAGCCTTTGCTCCTGCCCATTTTTCAATAATCGACCAAATCATCTCTTGGTCATGTTCATTGAGACAGTCAAACCTGTCGAGCAAGTCAATGAGCATATTTATAGAGTAATATTCGCGATTTAAAGCCAAACCGACCATTTCATCAATAAATGTCTTTACTTGAATTTTATTTTGAAGTGGTTCTCCATACCCATACCCATCTGTACGCCATTTGGGTTTATGGCTGTAATCACCTATTCGACCTCGCGTGTCAAATTGCTCTATGCACAGCTTCCAACCAATATCAGGATATTTAACAAGGATACGTTTGACCAACGTAATTCTCGTTTCAAGGTTTGCTGATGTTTGCGGCATCCAAGACCTGAACACAGCTAATAATGATTTAATTGGTTTATTTGCCCAGTTATCATCTATCTCTATCTGTGCTAATTGAGCTAGGATCATCACAGCTCGTAATACCGTAATTGGATTCCAGCAAAGTCCTTCTAATGCCCATAATAATCCCGTACGGCTAGGATGGCTGAAAGGCCCTATACTGGCGGGTTTAAGTAAGCCAAAAACTCCAGGGTTCTCACTTTTTAAGTCAGCTTCGAGTATCGATAAGAATGCTTCTGGTGTGGCTTCAGCGTAGGTAGGAAGATCACGATCATTAGCTTCAAGTGTTCGAGTTGTTAGAGGAGAAGGTAGTAAACTGCTTACTAACTTACTAACTTCAACTTCCGCATTTAAAGAGAAACGGCCTTTAAACAGAGCATCTCCATGCAAAGATAATAAAACTAACGTTTCAGAAAGCCCTTCTCGGAACACCTCTGAAAATTCCCTAGTTTTTCCATACATTGAAGCAGCCCAGCGTTGATCCTCTTCGAGATCTAGTGCTGGATTGTCTTCTGCTAAAACCATTCGAGCAACATCAAAAAAACGAGTTAAGTCATCTTCTGTTAGAGCATCACCAACAGCAAATAACAAGTCAGTTTTAGATACAACACCTTGATATCCATCAGTCATCCAAACGGGAGAGTCATTAAGCTGCGCTAATCTTTGAAACTCCCTTTCTAACTGAGAATAGCTCCGCTCCCCTGCCAGCAATTCTATTCCACATCTATCAGCTTCATTTTTGTATTGCCATGCGCCGACGAGTAGGAAAGGTATCAAGCTAACTTTTATGTCATGCTCACTTGCCCACTCAGGAGTTCGCACAGAGGGCACCTGAGCTAATCTACGCCGCAGGACGGTCAGAGACCTACCTGACTCATTTGCAAGGCGCTGTATATCATCGCGACTCTTTCCCATGTCCTCCATAGAGTTATTGAAAGTCTCATAACTTGCAGGTTCCAGAACAATATGTGGTTCTATACCAAAAGCATTGCGAGGGTAAATGACAATTGAATTTAACTTTTTAGCATATGGTGCTAACTCTTTTTCTACTTCACGGCTATGTACTACCGGTATGAATGTTTGAGTACTTTCAGCAAGCTTTGCTAGCGCGCCAGGTTCATCAAAGACTAATACCCTATCTCGAAAATAAGCTAATTCTGGCTCAGCAGTTTGGCTTAGTAGTTGAGACACGAATGCTAGAGCTTCCTCTTTTGAGTCGGCAGCTACAATAGTAGGACCTTCACTACATTTTGATAATCTTGATAAAATTTTCCGCTTGGCTGCTTGAATTGCTGAGGTGAATAGTTTTCCTGTTAATGGTGGCTCTGAAACATCAGCCCAGTCATTCCAGCATTTGTCTAAGGAGCGAACACCATTATTTACATTGTGAGTTTCATTTGCGAACCAAGCTTGTCCTGCGAGAGATTGCTCTAGCCATTGTTCTAAGTCGCTAGCATCATATGCACGTACATCTTTCCAAAGATGCTCCTTCTTTTTGGCATCAGTCCACTTGGCCTTGCCTGACCATCGACGCGGCGTTACAAATACGAAAGTCATATCAGCTCTGTCAGTATCACTGATAGCTTTTACGCTTTTCTCAAAGTCTCCATCTGCCTTGCCTTTTACATTACTGTTGACACCAAACTCCCAACCCGATTTACCTCTCGGAATCCATGGAGTACCTTCATCTGAGATAATGAAGCCATCCCAGCCTGGACGTTCTCCATCATCATTACCTGGGAAGTCCACTTTAGTTAGGTTTAACCCTGTAGAATTAACAAGAGTCCTCAAGAAAACAGGAAACCTCGTGCGAGCAGAGATGTTCTGTGATGCCCAGAGCTCAATATCGTTGGCTTTCAGAGCCAAGAACGTTGGCACGTATGCTTTAATATTCGATGGCGCTTCTTTATCTGCGGCCTGAGTCTCGCTGTAATTTGTCTGCATGGCGAGTAAATCTTTACTTGAGCAACTAAACGCCTTCTCTAATCGTCTTGCCATCTCAGGGGATAGCGATGCTTTCCCATTTAATAGATTTGAAAGGGCTGGTCGCCCAACCCCTAAATGCTCAGCAGCTTTGGTTACCGACATCCCTTGTGGGATTATATTTTGTCTAATGTGGATTCCTAAATGAGGAACAATTTCGCTACTTTTCATAATAAACTCCACAAAGGCCTGTACACATCACCATTAAACTGTAGCGTGTAACGCTACACAATACAAATGCCAGTGTATTTATATGATTGATCAGCGAATTTATCGATAGAATAATCTAATTAATTCAAGCGCTTGAACTTATATGATTTTCTTATAGAGAATTACCGAATACAGAAGTTTGATGATCAAATAATTCGCATTAGTAAATATAGGGCAAACTTCTTCGAGCTAAACTGATACAACTAGCTATCCTAAATGGGAATGGGGCAAAAGTGCGTTAGCCCGAGGTCAGCGCAAAATGACGAAATTTGGCGCGTGAACCAGACAAGGCAAGCCTGATTCAATCACACTAGCACTCTGATATCGGTAATGGCCTTCATGTGGAAAAGCTGGGACATAAAAGCGCTGCCCTCAGCTTTACCACAATCAGCCAGATTAACAT
>NZ_JAMTCC010000093.1:0-2896 GCF_025370265.1 Shewanella septentrionalis
GATGAACTTCTGTGATCTCGGTGTTGACCGTTAATCCTACAAGATTTGCGCCTGTCCCATCTTTCCTGAAAGGTGAATTATCGATTAACGTAAATGTAGCTTGAACAAAGTAGAATATTGGCCTTGCTAAACCCGAGGTGACCATATATGTCCCATCTTTCTTCATTTCCTACTTAAGTCTCTTGTGATTTATCTAGCCAGTGTAAGTATACAGTTGTATTTAAATCATATGGTTTCGAGAAATTTTTATCCTGTAATTATGTGCGTTTTCCGCTGTGGTATATTCGAAGTAAAACTGATAACTTATATAAAATACAATCAGTTAATAATGCGCCTTTTGGCTGTCCTAACGGGAAATCACGCATGTGTTCTACTAAACTGATGGCTTTAATCAAACTTAACAATTTCATGAGAGATGATTAGTTTAAATATCCAACGTACAATCATCTTAACCTTGAGAGAGATGTGAAATGTACTTAAAAAAGATAGAGTTAGAGAACATTAAAACCTTTAAACGTTTTGCCTTCGAACTTGAGCAGAATGAAGACCCTGCTGGTTGGCATGTCATTTTAGGGAATAATGGTGCCGGGAAATCAACGTTCATTAGAGCTGCAGCGGTTGGTTTAATGGGACCTCAAGAAGCTATCAAATCTCGACATGCATTTTCTGAGTGGGTAAATAAGGGGGCCGAAAGTGCCTTAATCCGTATGGAGCTAATCCAAGATAGAGCTCGAGATAGTTGGGCGCAGAAAGGTAAACAACAGGCTGATAACCTTTCTTATACTCTAAAAATCACTAATGAGGGTAGTTTTACTACACACTCTAGAATAACTCCAAACAGGCATGTATGGAGTGGAAAGAAGGGATGGTTTTCAGTTTCATATGGTCCATTTAGACGATTTTCTGGAGGGAATAGTGAGTATCAGAAACTATTCTATTCTTCCCCATTATTAGCCAGACATTTATCTGTATTTGGTGAAGATGTCGCACTCTCGGAAACATTAGAATGGTTAAAAGAATTGCGTTTTAAGGAGTTGGAGAAACCCAATTCAATCGAAGCGAGTTTACTAAAAAGAATCAAAAACTTTATCAACCAAGACGATTTTCTTCCTAATAGGGTTAAATTCAAGGGGGTTTCTTCTGATGGGATTGAATTTATCGATAGCAATGAAACACAAGTAAACATCGAATCATTAAGTGATGGCTATCGCTCAGTGCTAAGTATGACTCTAGAGCTGATTCGTCAAATGGTTGATTGCTATGAAACAGACAATATTTTTGGCTCTGAAGGGACCTCTATCGAATATCCTGGTGTAGTTTTCATTGATGAAGTTGATGTTCATTTGCATCCAATATGGCAGCGAAAAATTGGTAAATGGTTTACTGCGCACTTCCCTAGAATTCAGTTCATCGTTTCGACACATAGTCCTTTAGTATGTCAGAGTGCTGTTTCTGGTTCGATCTGGAAGCTACCCAATTTCATTGAGAATCAAAAAGGCTATCGCGTGAGAGGTATCGAGCTTGATCGGCTTTTATACGGAAACATATTGGAAGCCTTGAGCTCTGATGTATTTGGTGTCGGTATTGAACGTTCGGATGAGGCACAGGAATTGTTAAAGCAATTAGCTGAACTCAATATAAAATCTCAGTTTGGTGTAAATTTAACTGAGGATGAAGTTGCTAAAAAGCAACGAATTCAACGTATATTTGGAACTAATGTGTAGGCAAGAAAAATGATTGAAATTCCGCAAACACAGTTAGCTCAAGCTGCATCAACTTACTTGGCTAACAAGCAAGCTGAAATCGATGCTTTGCAAGATTATGCGCAACAAGTTGAGAAAGGAAAAGCACTATGGTCTAGTAAAACTGGAGCCAATTTTGAAACGGTTAAATCTACACTTACCTCAATGTGTGTAGGCAGCAAGAGATGTAATTATTGTGAAGACTCTGCCGCGGATGAAGTCGAGCATGTGAAACCGAAGGACCTTTTTCCAGAAAATACGTTTAGTTGGGAAAATTATTTATACGCGTGCGGGCCATGCAATGGACCTAAAAACAATTTTTTCGCTGTTATCGACCAAAACAATCAAGTGTTGGAGTTAGCTAGGAAAAAAAATGACCCCGTGGTACGTCCACAAATCGGAATTGATGCTTTTATTAATCCGAGGAATGAGAACCCACTTTCATTTATGGTTCTCGAACTAAGCACAATGTATTTTGTACCCATTCCAGGGATTGGAGTTATCGAACAGAGAAAGGCTGTATATACGATTGATAAGCTGAGATTAAACACTAGAGATTACTTGGTCAAAGCAAGAACAGAAGCGTACGAGGCTTATCTCAATGCTATGAAGGCATTTGTTCTAGATAAAACATCGAATAAAACACAAGCAGAGCTTCAAAATAGTTTAAGCAAGTTTAAAACTAAGCAACATCCAACTGTGTGGGCAGAAATGAAAAGGCAGTACCAATCTATACCTGAGATAGCTGAATTAATAGCACAAGCTCCAGAGCTGTTAGGTGCTTAAGGGCTAGGCCGCGGAAAGATCGGACAGTAGCTACAGAAGTTCACCTTCCCCTGCGAAGTTGCCGCGGGGCGTTGGAATAAATTGCGTGAGTCCGGTCATGGATAATGGAATGGACCCATCCACTTTTAATCGGCCTCACAATGGGCCACGATGTAGTCGCTAAAACTCATCAGAAAGAGGACGGGTCCACTTATGAAGATTACTACAATTGGTTTAGATATCGCAAAGTCTGTTTTTCATGCTGTTGGTGTCGATAAAGCTGGCAAGTTAATCAAAAAGAAAATGCTTAGACGCAAGGACTTGCTACCCTTTCTTGCTCAAATTGAGCCGTGCCTAATTGTGATGGAAGCCTGTGGTGGAGCAAATTA
>NZ_JAMTCC010000094.1:0-2740 GCF_025370265.1 Shewanella septentrionalis
CGCTTTAGTGCTCATTCCACCTAGGGAAGGTGCTGCACTATGGGAACAAGGGCATCCACGAAACTTAGCCGTCAGTTGGCAACAGCTTCATGGCTCAAATAAGCAATGGAAAAAACGGTATGGTTATCATCGCCGTTCAATCTCAGAAACCGCCATGTACAGGATAAAACAACTGCTAGGAGGCACGTTGAGCATGCGGAATTATAACGCTCAGGTGGGAGAAACTTATGCGATGATTAGGGCTTTGAACAAACTTACTGGGCTAGGTATGCCTGAAACCCACTGTGTAGCTTGATATTTGAACAATGATGAGAGTTTAGTTCGCTGACTCGATTTAGGAAACAAAGCCCCTTTTAACTGCATGAGCTGGCCTGAGTGAAAAATCTAATCTCAAAACGTCAATATGCCCTCGATATTGAGGTCATTCTTCTTGCGCAGTCTTTTAACTCCATAGCTAATCACCATTATATTATGCTGTTGGTATTATTTTCTTTTACAGTCTCGCAGAAAAATACTGGTGAAGATTAAGATTACTGCTATTACTTTATTGGTATTGTATAGGACAAATGTGACACGACCATCGACATGGGCTGTTAGTCTGACGTGGTAACGCTATGAGGTGCTTATGAAAGGAATTATTTTTAATGTGCTGGAAGATATGGTCGTGGCCCAGTGCGGGATGTCAGTGTGGAACGATTTGTTGGAAAAACATGCCCCTAAGGATCGCGTGTATGTGTCTGCCAAAAGTTATGCTGAGTCTGAATTATTTAGCATTGTTCAGGATGTGGCGCAGCGGCTTAATCTGCCGATACAGGACGTGGTAAAAGCGTTTGGGCAGTTTCTGTTTAATGGCTTGGCCTCCCGTCATGCCGGTGTTATTGAACAGTTTGAGAATTTTACTTCGTTAGTCATGGGGATCCACGATGTGATCCATTTAGAAGTGAATAAACTCTACCATGAACCCTCATTACCGCACATTTCTGGGCAGCTCTTGCCAGATAATCACATTGCGTTAAGGTACTCATCTCCCCGCCGGTTATGTTTTTGCGCGGAAGGCTTGTTGTTTGGCGCTGCCGAGCATTTTAAACAAAAGATCCAGATCACCCACGATACTTGCATGCACACTGGTGCCGATCATTGTATGTTAATCATCGAGTTACAAAATGACTGACAGCGAAAATCCTTATTATGTAGCCTATCAGCGGGAAAAAAAGGCTCGGCAAGAGATTGAGCAACTACTCGAAGACAGTACCCGCCAACTCTATGAAAAAAATTTGTTGTTGCAACAACAAATAGATCTGATTAAGCAGCAACAGCAATCAATAATCCAGCAGGAAAAATTGGCTTCTCTTGGGACTGTTGCCGCTGGCGTTGCCCATGAAATTAACAATCCACTTGCGTATATTCTCTCCAACGTCAATAGCTTAACTAACTACGCCCAGGATTTATTGGCGAGTATAGAGGGTGGCGATAGACTGCAGATTGACCAGGCTAAGCTGCAATTTATCAAAGAGGATTTGCCTGAACTGGCAAGCGATACTTGTCAAGGCTTAATGCGTATTAAAGATATCGTTAATCATTTGCTCTTTTTTGCACGAACAGACTCGACGGGAAAATCTGTCATTCAATTAGCCGACGCTCTGGATTTTACTCTTAAATTACTGCGGCCAATGTTTAACAATGTGTTGGTAAAAAAAGAGATTTCGAATGTGCCTATGATTTTGTTTAATGTAGGTGAGCTCAATCAGGTGTTAATGAACATTATCGTTAATGCTTATCAGGCTTGCGATGTGGTGAGCGATAGACCCTCAGAAATACAGCTTAAGCTCACTCAATCCGATACCAACATTTGCTTAACGGTTGTCGATAATGGTTGTGGAATGGATGAGCATACCTTGGGTAGAATGTTTGATGCTTTTTACACTACTAAGCCTGTTGGGACTGGGACGGGAGTCGGTATGTCGATTGTGTTACAAATTTTGCGCCAGCACGATTGCACGATCGACGTCATATCTGAGTTGGGTAAGGGGACAGCGATAAAGATATTTTTTCCAATCGATTCTCAAGCGATTTCGATGCCGTCTAGCACCAACCTCTAAACGGGATAGCAGAGATCAAGATTGATCCTCAGCCCTAATTCATAGGTATGATCTTGCATAAGATCAGTCATTAACTCGATATCCCGCAACTGAGATAATAGTGGCCGGGCTTCTGTAGTGATGTGATGGACGCCTCAGCACTGTACTGGTCAAGTAAAATTGGCTACGATTTTAGAGTCATTCCAATATAAACGTTCTTACTCATTTGGCGTTTGACTGGCCGCTGCCAAATACGTCTAATACCATTCCGCATTGAAGTCTGATCTAATAGCAAGCAACCCAACAGCTTAAAATTGGATGATGAAACCTGAAACTGCTGAAAGTCTGCTTAGCCTCTCCAAAAGAGAAAAAAATCCGCACAAGCGCATGCGATTGCTCGCTGTATCGCTATTTTTGCAATGCCATAACCGCACTCAGGTGGCAAGCCAGTTGAAGGTGGCCAGAGCTAGCGTCAACTTATGGGTCTCCAGCTATCTTGGGCAAGGACTGGCAGGACTTGAAGATAAACCACGCCTAGGGAAGAAGCCGTCATTGTCAAATGAGCAAAAAAGGAGACTCGCCAGATACATTGAGTTCAAAGCACAATCAGATGAGGGCGGCAGACTCACTGGGGCCGACATCCAGCAATACATCTCGAGTGA
>NZ_JAMTCC010000095.1:0-2496 GCF_025370265.1 Shewanella septentrionalis
GACGAGTTGTCATTTATCCTCAATCCCGAAGCCATTTTATTTGGCAATTTAGTGTCACAACTCGCCTGTGCAACCGAAGCCGTGGCCACCTCAACTAACAGCATATTGCCTTTTGATTTTCTGTTTTGGTGTATGGGCTCACAAGGCAGTGCCTACCCCCTGACTGGCACCACCAATTACCGCGACACGCCAATTCAGGCGGGTACGTTGATTTTAGAGCGCCTGAACTACAAATTGCATCGCCAAGGCATCGTATGGGAATCCCACGGTGAAGACGGCGCGATTTGCTATCAAACGCCGATGCCCCTCATGCCCAAATCCCGCTATCGCTATCAAATGACCAACACCATACCCGATGCGCTATGGGCGCACCCTTACACCACAACCACCGTTATCTGGGAAAGTGGCCACGATAACCCTGTGTCGGGTGACAACTTTGGCTTTATCAACTTCAAAAAACGCAATTGCGTGTTTTTGTGACCAATAAGGAGAGGGATTTTCGATGAAAAAGTTTGAGACCAAATTACCAACAATCTATACCGAGTTATGCACAAAAATTGTGCATAACTCTCTATTTTCACATTCATTTAAAGGCTTAGCCCTGTTCGTGAGCTTATGGTGCCTTGGATCAATTTCACAGGTGTTCGCCCAAACGGATTACAGTATTGACGAATTAAAAGCGCTGTCGATGCGAGAACGTCACACATTACCCCCATTGAATGGTGACCAAGCCGCACTATTTGATAAAGCCCGTCAGTTCGAAGCGCAAAGCAAAGGCCAATTAGACAACGCACTATCACCATTGCTCGATGCAAAGCCCAACCCCAGCGCCGATGCTAATGGTGTGATGGTATTTGTGTCGTTGGGTATGCCTGCCACCAGTTTGCAGCAGTTACTCATGCAAAGCGCAGACTTACAGGTGCCACTCATTGTGCGCGGTGTACTGCCTCAAGGCTTTACCGCCACCGTTAAACAGATGAATCACCTTATCGATAACAAGGGTAAAACCATACAGAGCGGTTTTGCGATTAATCCCCAGTGGTTTACGCAATTCGGCATTACCCAAGTACCCGCCTTTGTTGCTGTAAGACCCAACAAATGTCAGGCAAAACAGCCCTGCAGCAGCGATGACTTTGACGTGATTTACGGCAACGTTTCGTTGTATGACGCGCTGAACTTACTTGCACAACACGGCAGCATTCCCGATGTGGCGGCGAAGACATTAGCAAAGGGGGCGAAATGACTCAGTTGAATAATGCCTTAATCCTCAGTGCCATCCTCACATTGAGCGCCGCCTTGCCTGTTATGGCGGCCAACAGCGAAAAGGATTACCGCGATAATGTGCAGTGGGCCAAAGACAGTATCAAGCAGAATCAGAACAAAGCGGGTTACACCGGTTTTGACGTTAACAGCCTATGCAAAGATGCGACATGTCAGCAAGAAGTCGCTAACCCAAGCGAAAGCCGTTACTACAACAACCCGAGCGCCATGGACAGTGCCAAAATGCAAGGCATGAGCACGGATGGCCAAGCCCAAGCCGTGACGAGTGGCTTTAATAATGGCCGCCCGACGATCGATGAAAACGATCCGGCATACCATACCGCCGTTGGCTATCAAAATGATGCTTACAATATCAGCCACGGCATTTCATCTAAATATCATGACTGTGAAAAAGGGCTCGTTTGTGAAGTCGATTCTCAGCCACGTTCTTGCACGTTGCCCACCAATAATCCGGTGCAATGCTACCTGACGCCCTTTGTCAAAAGCACGTCAACGCAACATAAAGAGCATACGTTTCGATTAACGGGCATCCCTCCATTCATCATTGAATTACCCAATCCTAATGCGCAAATAACAGCGATTAGGCTACAAGGTGAGTTCAGCAGTTTAGGGACTGCATTGTCAGTAAAACTCTCGGTCAATAATGCCGAAGTTGGCACCGCCCCTGTCACCAAAGGCGCGGGAAGTTGCACGCCAGAGGGGATCTGTCCTGCTCAAGTAAACACATCATTCCCCTATCAAGGCGATGCGGCTAACGCACCGATAAATATCAATGTGGGTACGATTTGGGGCTCTGCGGGTTTTCCATTCTATGTCGCTGTAGATAACTTCCCCATCACCTTCATCACCACTGAAACGCATGTTGAAGTCGGTTACAACAACAGTTGTGGCGCAGTCCTCCCCGAGTGCCAACAAGTCCAATCTCAATGCGTAGAAGGTAAAGAAACACGCATGATTAATGGGATAGCCGTGACATTGGATTGCTGGAAAGAACAAACCACCTATCAATGTGCCTTTCCCAATACCTGCGACGCCATCGCAGATTGCAGCATTCAATCGACCAGCTGTGACACCCAACTTGGCGGCGTTTGCATTAAAGATAAACAACAACGCCTATGTGATAAACAGCAATGCCGAGATACGGGCCTTATCTGCGGTGCAGACAGCTTTGCGCTCAGTGGTGACTATTACGATCCTGCGGCCACTCGCAGCACT
>NZ_JAMTCC010000096.1:0-2457 GCF_025370265.1 Shewanella septentrionalis
GCGCAGTTCTATTCCCCAACGACACGAGCCGCTGCCTTATCAACCTATGAATTAGCACCACAGCAAACAGGCCACCTGTTTGTTGTATCGGGCGGGGAGAGCATGCAATGAAGCAACTCCTAGACTACTTCAAAAAAGATCCCGAAGCCGACTTTGAGCAAGGCAGTGCGTTAAATGAAGCCAATAAAAAACGCAATTGGGTGATTGCAGGGGTGGGGGCCACGGTACTCGGCGCCCTCTATTTAGCGGGCGACGCCTATATGTCTGCCCCAAAACGTGCCCCTGAAACCGCAGCGGGCAATCCTATCGATTTTGGTGCCGTGATTGATAAAGATTTCACCGAGAAAGACAATCAGTCTGCGCTCACCGCACAACAAATCGCCTTAGATAAGCAGCAGAAAGCGATTGATAAAATGCTGAAAAGCATGGAAGCCATTGAGCGCAGCAATGAAGCTAATCGCCTTGATTTAAAGCGTAATTTAGAGACGTTCCAACTGACCGTATCTGAAAAAATTGATGATAAGATTAATGCCGCTACCGCAAATGCAATGCAGCATAGCAATAACAATGTCACCGATGAATTTTCGACAGAGGGCATTGATGCATCAGCCTATCCCGTTAGGCAAAGCACACGCTACTTGGGTGAACAAACGCTACCACCACGCCCGAGCGTGGGTGACGGACAAAGTGGGTATGCTGCCCCCTATCAAGGCGGCGCTATCCCGCCACCTGCAACCCAAAATGGCATCGATTCCTTTGCACTAAATTGGGAATCGCCAGAAGAAAACCTCCCCAAAAAACGCACCCCTGAGAACTATGTTCCTGCAGGTTCATTTGTGACGGCTGTCGTCACAGGCGGCGCAGATGCCAATGCGGGTGTGAATGGCCAAGGCGATACCGTGCCAATGGTATTCCAAACCATTAACCAAGGTGTACTGCCTAACGGCAAGCCCTCAAAACTAAACAACTGCACGATTTTGGGCGCAGCTTACGGCGAAATATCATCGAGTCGCGGCATTGTGCGCACCACTCGCCTCAGCTGTATTTTTGAAGATGAAATCATCGACATTCCCGTCGAGGCGACCGTATTTAACTATGGCCGCAACGGTATTCGCGGTACTGCCATTATGAAGAACGGCAAAATCGTTCAGATGGCAGGGATTAGCGGCATTTTGACGGGCATTGGTGAGACAGGTAAGGCACTGAGCCAAACCACATCGAACTCAGCGCTAGGGTCAACCTCAAGCGTCAATGGCAGTGATGCACTGCTCAACTTAGCCGGCAGTGCCAGTTCAAGCGTGGGTAGCAAGCTCGCGGATTACTACATCAAATTAGCTGAGCAATACCACCCGATTATTGAGCTCAATCCGGGCAATACCGTCAACATCGTGTTTTTGAAAGGCTTCCCGCTCGATCCAGTTGGCATTCAAGAATACGAAGAAGCGCTAGCGCAGCAAGCCCAAAATCCTGTCAGTGCCACAGCGCAAATCCTCAACACTATCAGCAACCCACTTTTAGAACAGATGCCAGGGAATATTAAGCCGCAGGCCCAAGGCGCAAACACGCCTACACCACAGCAGCAATATAACCAACAAGGCCAGCGCCCCCCTGTTAACTCAGCCTTTGGCCGTGCGAATTAATTCATTTAAGGAGTGACATTTTGAACACAATCATGAGCAAAAACGCATTACGTAACACCGTTATGATGGCACTGGCTTCATGGCTATTAAGTGGCTGTGCGGCGGGGCTGGATAGTGACTATTCCTGCGATAAAGTCGGCGGCATCAATGGCTGTACTAACATGATGGAAGTGAGGCAACTCACTGACAGTGGCGTGTTTAATCAGCCACAAGCACAAAGCCCTGCGGTGACGGCATTAAGCGGTCAAAGCACAACAACACTCCCCAAGCTTGCGAGCCAACAACAAGACTTTATCCCTTTGCCACGCCGCGACCGCCACGGTGTACCGCTACGCACGGCGGAGTCAGTCCAAAAAGTAACAATATTCCCCTACCTCAACGAGCAAGGTGATTACGTTGATACCAGCGATGTGTACATCGTGGTCGATAAGAGCCGTTGGACGGGCAGACCTGCCAAATACATCAAGCAGGATTAAGCCATGAAACAACGTATTAAAAACGATCTCGGCGCACTCTATGCCAGCAGCAAACAGCAACACAACCATCTGCATCATGAATTGCCCTATCGCATTTATGATGATGCTGAACAAGTCTTTGAAAATGCCAATTCGCTTGGATTTGGCTTTGCTATTTCATTGTTTGGCGGCGCTAATGACGACTTGATCAAAACCATGAACGCCTTGGTGGGCACACTGCCAGAGGGCGACAAATGGCATTATCAATTCGTCATGGTGGGTAACAACCAAGTCGGTGAACTCATCGAGCAAAATCAAGCGCTGCTCAGTGGCCGCAATGCCATTTGCGATAAATTTGCCTC
>NZ_JAMTCC010000097.1:0-2451 GCF_025370265.1 Shewanella septentrionalis
GCGCAGTTCTATTCCCCAACGACGCGAGCCGCTGCCTTATCAACCTATGAATTGGCACCACAGCAAACAGGACACTTGTTTGTTGTCTCGGGCGGGGAGAGCATGCAATGAAGCATATTTTGGACTACTTCAAAAATGATCCCGAAGCCGACTTTGAGCAAGGCAGTGCGTTAAATGAAGCCAATAAAAAACGCAATTGGGTGATTGCAGGGGTGGGGGCCACGGTACTCGGTGCCCTCTATTTAGCGGGCGACGCCTATATGTCTGCCCCAAAACGTGCCCCTGAAACCGCAGCGGGCAATCCTATCGATTTTGGTGCCGTGATTGATAAAGATTTCACCGAGAAAGACAATCAGTCTGCGCTCACCGCACAGCAAATCGCATTAGATAAGCAGCAGAAAGCGATTGATAAAATGCTGAAAAGCATGGAAGCCATTGAGCGCAGCAATGAAGCAAATCGCCTTGATTTAAAACGTAATTTAGAGACGTTCCAACTGACCGTGTCTGAAAAAATTGATGATAAGATTAATGCCGCTACCGCAAATGCAATGCAGCATAGCAATGTCACCGATGAATTTTCGACAGAGGGCATTGATGCATCAGCCTATCCCGTTAGGCAAAGCACACGCTACTTGGGTGAACAAACGCTGCCGCCCCGCCCGAGCGTGGGTGACGGACAAAGCGGGTATGCTGCCCCCTATCAAGGCGGCGCTATCCCGCCACCTGCAACCCAAAATGGCATCGATTCCTTTGCACTAAATTGGGAATCGCCAGAAGAAAACCTACCCAAAAAACGCACCCCTGAGAACTATGTTCCTGCAGGTTCATTTGTGACAGCTGTTGTTACTGGCGGCGCAGATGCCAATGCGGGTGTGAATGGCCAAGGCGATACCGTACCAATGGTATTCCAAACCATTAACCAAGGTGTACTACCCAACGGCAAGCCCTCGAAACTCAATAACTGCACGATTTTGGGCGCAGCTTACGGCGAAATATCATCGAGTCGCGGCATTGTGCGCACCACTCGCCTCAGCTGTATTTTTGAAGATGAAATCATCGACATTCCAGTCGAGGCGACCGTATTTAACTATGGCCGCAACGGTATTCGCGGTACTGCCATTATGAAGAACGGCAAAATCGTTCAGATGGCAGGGATTAGCGGTATTTTGACGGGCATTGGTGAGACAGGTAAAGCACTGAGCCAAACCACATCGAACTCAGCGCTAGGGTCAACCTCAAGCGTCAATGGCAGTGATGCACTGCTCAACTTAGCCGGCAGTGCCAGTTCAAGCGTGGGTAGCAAGCTCGCGGATTACTACATCAAATTAGCTGAGCAATACCACCCGATTATTGAGCTCAATCCGGGCAATACCGTCAACATCGTTTTCCTGAAAGGCTTCCCACTCGATCCGGTTGGCATTCAAGAATACGAAGAAGCGCTAGCGCAACAAGCCCAAAATCCTGTCAGTGCCACAGCGCAAATCCTCAACACTATCAGCAACCCACTTTTAGAACAGATGCCAGGGAATATTAAGCCGCAGGCCCAAGGCGCAAACACGCCTACACCACAGCAGCAATATAACCAACAAGGCCAGCGCCCCCCTGTTAACTCAGCCTTTGGCCGTGCGAATTAATTCATTTAAGGAGTGACATTTTGAACCCAATCATGAGCAAAAATGCATTACGTAACACCAGTATTATCGCACTGGCTTCATGGCTATTAAGTGGCTGTGCGGCGGGGCTGGATAGTGACTATTCCTGCGATAAGGTGGGCGGCATCAATGGCTGTACCAATATGATGGAAGTGAGGCAACTCACCGACAGTGGTGTGTTCAATCAGCCACAAGCACAAAGCCCAGCGGTGACAGCCTTAAGCGGCCAAAGCACAACTGCACTTCCCAAGCTCGCGAGCCAACAACAAGACTTTATCCCTTTGCCACGCCGCGACCGCCACGGTGTACCGCTGCGCACCTCTGAGTCAGTCCAAAAAGTAACCATCTTCCCGTATCTCAATGAGCAAGGTGATTACGTTGATACCAGCGATGTCTACATCGTGGTCGATAAGAGCCGTTGGACGGGTAGACCTGCCAAATACATCAAGCAGGATTAAGCCATGAAACAACGTATTAAAAACGATCTCGGCGCACTCTATGCCAGCAGCAAACAGCAGCACAACCATCTGCATCATGAATTGCCCTATCGCATTTATGATGATGCTGAACAAGTCTTTGAAAATGCTAATTCGCTTGGTTTTGGCTTTGCCATTTCGCTGTTTGGCGGGGCGAATGACGACTTGATCAAAACCATGAACGCCTTGGTGTGCACACTGCCAGAGGGCGACAAATGGCACTATCAATTCGTCATGGTGGGTAACAACCAAGTCGGTGAACTCATCGAGCAAAATCAAGCGCTGCTTAAGGGCCGCAATGCCATTTGCGATAAATTTGCTAA
>NZ_JAMTCC010000098.1:0-2417 GCF_025370265.1 Shewanella septentrionalis
GATGAGTTGTCTTTTATTCTCAATCCCGAAGCCATTTTATTTGGCAATATCGTGTCACAACTCGCTTGTGCCACCGAAGCCGTGGCCACTTCGACCAACAGTGTGTTGCCCTTTGATTTTCTGTTTTGGTGTATGGGCTCACAAGGCAGTGCTTACCCCCTGACTGGCACCACCAATTACCGCGACACGCCAATTCAGGCGGGTACGTTGATTTTAGAGCGCCTGAACTACAAATTGCATCGCCAAGGCATCGTATGGGAATCCCACGGTGAAGACGGCGCGATTTGCTATCAAACGCCGATGCCCCTCATGCCCAAATCCCGCTATCGCTATCAAATGACCAACACCATACCCGATGCGCTATGGGCGCACCCTTACACCACGACAACGGTGATCTGGGAAAGTGGCCACGATAACCCTGTGTCGGGTGACAACTTTGGCTTTATCAACTTCAAAAAACGCAATTGCGTGTTTTTGTGACCAATAAGGAGAGGGATTTTCGATGAAAAAGTTTGAGACCAAATTACCAACAACATATACCGCGTTATGCACAAAAATTGTGGATAACAGCCTATTTTCACATTCATTTAAAGGCTTAGCCCTGCTCGTGAGCTTATGGTGCCTTGGATCAATTTCACAGGTGTTCGCCCAAACGGATTACAGTATTGACGAATTAAAAGCGCTGTCGATGCGAGAACGTCACACATTACCCCCATTGAACATAGACCAAGCCGCGCTGTTTGATAAAGCCCGTCAGTTCGAAGCGCAAAGCAAAGGCCAATTAGACAACGCACTATCACCATTGCTCGATGCAAAACCCAACCCCAGCGCCGATGCTAATGGTGTGATGGTATTTGTGTCGTTGGGTATGCCTGCGACCAGTTTGCAGCAGTTACTCATGCAAAGCGCAGACTTACAGGTGCCACTCATTGTGCGCGGTGTACTGCCTCAAGGCTTTACCGCCACCGTTAAACAGATGAATCACCTTATCGATAACAAGGGTAAAACCATACAGAGCGGTTTTGCGATTAATCCCCAGTGGTTTACGCAATTCGGCATTACCCAAGTACCCGCCTTTGTTGCTGTAAGACCCAACAAATGTCAGGCAAAACAGCCCTGCAGTACCGATGACTTTGACGTGATTTACGGCAACGTTTCGTTGTATGACGCGCTGAACTTACTTGCACAACACGGCAGCATTCCCGATGTGGCAGCGAAGACATTAGCAAAGGGGGCGAAATGACTCAGTTGAATAATGCCTTAATCCTCAGTGCCATCCTCACATTGAGCGCCGCCTTGCCTGTTATGGCGGCCAACAGCGAAAAGGATTACCGCAACAATGTGCAGTGGGCCAAAGACAGTATCAAGCAGAATCAGAACAAAGCGGGTTACACCGGTTTTGACGTTAACAGCCTATGCAAAGATGCGACATGTCAGCAAGAAGTCGCTAACCCGAGCGAAAGCCGTTACTACAACAACCCAAGCGCCATGGACAGTGCCAAAATGCAAGGCATGAGCACGGATGGCCAAGCCCAAGCCGTGACGAGTGGCTTTAATAATGGCCGCCCGACGATTGATGAAAACGATCCGGCATACCATACCGCCGTTGGCTATCAAAATGATGCTTACAATATCAGCCATGGCATTTCATCTAAATATCATGACTGTGAAAAAGGGCTCGTTTGTGAAGTCGATTCTCAGCCACGTTCTTGCACGTTGCCCACCAATAATCCGGTGCAATGCTACCTAACACCCTTTGTCAAAAGCACATCGGTTAAGGAAGTGGCGCATTCATACAGCTTAACTGGCACACCACCGTTTACTATTGACATTAAATTACCAAACCCTAATGTTAAGATCGTCCGTGTTCAATTTAAAGGTGAGTATCGTTCTATAGCCATTGATGCCGAATTATCAATTGCATTAAATGGTACGTTTATAGGACATGTTCTAACAGAGAGAGCCCCTGGTACATGTGTTGCTAATCAACCTTGCGCAATGAGTGTAAACAGTTCATTAACCACAGAAAATTATGATATTAAAGCATCCCCATTAGCGGTTCATATAAGTGCAAATTGGGATTTTTACTTTAAAATTGAGTTACAGAATTTACCCATCACTATCATCACCACTGAAACGCATGTTGAAGTCGGTTACAACAACAGCTGTGGTGCTGTTCTTCCTGAGTGCCAACAAGTCCAATCTCAATGCGTAGAAGGTAAAGAAACGCGCATGATTAATGGGATAGCCGTGACATTGGATTGCTGGAAAGAACAAACCACCTATCAATGTGCCTTTCCCAATACCTGCACCACCCTCGCAGATTGCAGCATTCAATCGACCAGTTGTGAAACCCAACTTGGCGGCGTTTGCATTAAAGATAAACAACAACGCCTATGTGATAAACAGCAATGCCG
>NZ_JAMTCC010000099.1:0-2341 GCF_025370265.1 Shewanella septentrionalis
AAATTTTATAATCCTGCTACCGATGTGCTGCTGAACCCGTTTGATGAACGCTGTGCTTACTGGGATGTGTGGTGTGATGCGCATGAGCCCTCAGATTTTGAGAACATGGCGAGCGCGCTCATTCCCCAACACGGCGAGGGCGATCCATTTTGGGTGCAATCTGCACGTACCATTTTTTCATCTACTGCATTTAAGATGCAAGATGAACCTAAAAAGAACCAAACCACAGAACGACTGCTTGAACTCATGCTGACCAGCGAACTTGAGTCCTTAAGTGAGTATCTTAAAGGGACCGAATCGGCCTCACTGGTATCCGATAAAATCCAAAAAACGGCGATATCCATTAAGTCGGTTCTCGCGGCTTACATCAAATCATTACGATTCCTTGCCGGACTGGATGAAAAGGACGAACAGGGAAAACTCCTTCGCCGCAAATTTTCAATTCGTGAGTGGGTGAAAAACGATGCCGAAAATGGCTTTCTATTTCTATCCAGTAACGCACAGCAACATGCTTCATTGCGCCCCTTAATTTCAATGTGGCTATCCATTGCCTCGACCGCCATTTTAGAACAAGACGAAAACCCCGACCGCAGAATTTGGGTGTTGATGGATGAAGCACCAAGCTTGCACAAGTTACCTGAACTTGCCGAAACAATCGCCGAAGTGCGCAAGTTCGGCGGCTGTTATGTCATAGGCATTCAGTCATTTGCTCAGCTTAAGAAAGTGTATGGCGAAAATGCGGCGCTTGAAATGTTCGACTTGCTCAACACTCGCTTATTTTTCCGCTCACCCTCTAACGAAATGGCCAAAATCTCGTCTCACGATTTAGGTGAGCAAGAAGTCGATGTCTCTAAAGAGCAATACAGCTACGGCGCTAATGAAATCAGGGATGGCGTATCACTGGGCCATCAAACCATTACCCGCCCTGTGGTCACGCCCTCTGAAATCATGCAGCTTGAAGATTTACAATTTTGGCTGCGCACGCCTGGCAATTATCCCGTGGTAAGAGTGGATTTAGTCTTTAACCAAATGCGCTCACTGTGCGCCCCGTTTATCAAACGGGACTACACCCCGTCTGAAAACATAAAGCAGATTGAATGGAGTCTGAACTATCACCAGTTCAGTGCGGTTCAACACGTCGATAAAGCGGATAAAACCAAGCTCCAAAGCATTCATGACACCATGTATGAAGGTGATGAAAACAATGATGAACGCAGCGCGGAAGCGCAGCGCATGACCAAACTTGCTGAAAAAACCGATGCGGTCGCCCAAAGCCTCATCGATGCGAAAAAGGCCAAACCGACTGAGTTAGCGCTCAAGGATGCAGAGAAGAAAAAAGCCGCTGAAAAACAAAAGGCCAATGACCAGCACATTGAGGATGCACAGCGACTTGAAGAGCTGCAAATCGTGTCTGTACACGAAGAAATATCGCTCGACTAAAGGAGCTAAAACGATGACCTCATTCAACACCACAGTACGAGTACGAGTGCCCGAATTGTCGGCGAAAAAGCCCTCACGTAAAGCCTCTAAAAATGACCATGAACGGATGAACGTCATGCGTCGAATTGAAGCCATCGCGGAACTCAAAGCGCTGGGCTTCACGTCTGACGAAATCAAAGCTCAACTCGACTCAGAATAAACCTACCGGATTAGTTCACCTCGCGCCCCGCGCGAGGTCCTTCTAAAGGAATATCATTATGCTTTCCATCAGTCCCATTGCGTCGAGCGCTGGCGGCGCGGCCAGCTACTACCTCAGTGAAGAAAAGAACCTCAATTTGCCTGACGTGTCGTTAGAAAAAGCAGCGGACGCCAAAGAAGGGGAAACCAACTATTACTTGAAAGAGCAGAGCGCCGAGCCCAATACCCAATGGTATGGCAAACTGGCAGAGCAAGAGGGAATGCTAGGCAAGCCCGTTGAAGAGCATCAACTCAAAGAGGTGTTAGCCGGTAGCCTGAACGACCAAACGCTTAAAACCCAAAACAGCAACGCCCGCAACGGTTTTGACTTTACCTTTTCGGCGCCTAAATCCGTCAGTTTACTTGCACTCGTGGGCGGCGATAAACGCTTAATGACAGCGCACGATGACGCGGTAAAATTCGCGTTATCGCATATCGAGAAAGATGCGGCGCAGGCCAGACAAACCAACCCTGATACCAAAGCGACCTCTTTTGAAAACACGGGCAATTTGCTGTTTGCAATGGTACGCCACAAAACTAGCCGTGAAGAAGATCCGCAGCTGCATACCCACTCACTCACCGCCAACATGACCAAGGACAGCGAGGGCACATTGCGCGCGCTGGCAAGCAGCTTTAAACAAAAAGGCGGCATCATCAATGGCAC
>NZ_JAMTCC010000100.1:0-2335 GCF_025370265.1 Shewanella septentrionalis
AAGTTCTATAATCCGGCAACGGACGTACTACTAAACCCGTTTGATGAACGCTGTGCTTACTGGGATGTGTGGTGTGATGCGCATGAGCCCTCAGATTTTGAGAACATGGCGAGCGCGCTCATTCCCCAGCATGGTGAGGGCGATCCATTCTGGGTGCAATCTGCTCGCACCATTTTTTCATCTACTGCATTTAAGATGCAAGATGAACCTAAAATGAACCAAACCACTGAACGACTGCTTGAACTCATGCTGACCAGCGAACTTGAGTCCTTAAGTGAATACTTAAAAGGGACCGAATCGGCCTCACTGGTATCAGATAAAATCCAAAAAACGGCGATATCCATTAAATCGGTCCTCGCTGCCTACATCAAATCATTACGATTCCTTGCCGGACTGGATGAAAAGGACGAACAGGGAAAACTCCTTCGCCGCAAATTTTCAATTCGTGAGTGGGTGAAAAACGATGCCGAAAATGGCTTTCTATTTCTATCCAGCAACGCACAGCAACATGCATCATTGCGCCCCTTGATCTCAATGTGGCTATCCATTGCCTCGACCGCCATTTTGGAACAAGACGAAGATCCGGACCGCAGAATTTGGGTGTTGATGGATGAAGCACCAAGCTTGCACAAGTTACCTGAACTTGCCGAAACAATCGCAGAAGTGCGTAAGTTTGGCGGCTGTTATGTCATAGGCATTCAGTCATTCGCACAGCTTAAAAAAGTCTATGGCGAAAATGCGGCACTTGAAATGTTCGACTTGCTCAACACTCGCTTATTTTTCCGCTCACCCTCTAACGAAATGGCCAAAATCTCGTCTCACGATTTAGGCGAGCAAGAAGTCGATGTATCTAAAGAGCAATACAGCTACGGCGCTAATGAAATCAGGGATGGCGTATCACTGGGCCATCAAACCATTACCCGCCCTGTGGTCACGCCCTCTGAAATCATGCAGCTTGAAGATTTACAATTTTGGCTGCGCACGCCTGGCAATTATCCCGTGGTAAGAGTGGATTTAGAGTTTAACCAAATGCGCTCACTGTGCGCCCCGTTTATCAAACGTAACTACACCCCGTCTGAAAACATAAAGCAGATTGAATGGAGTCTGAACTATCACCAGTTCAGTGCGGTTCAACACGTCGATAAAGCGGATAAAACCAAGCTCCAAAGCATTCATGACACCATGTATGAAGGGGATGAAAACAATGATGAACGCAGCGCGGAAGCGCAACGCATGACCAAACTTGCTGAAAAAACCGATGCGGTCGCCCAAAGCCTCATCGATGCGAAAAAGGCCAAACCGACTGAGTTAGCGCTCAAAGATGCAGAGAAGAAAAAAGCCGCTGAAAAACAAAAGGCCAATGACCAGCACATTGAGGATGCACAGCGACTTGAAGAGCAACAAATAGCCTCAGTACATGAAGAAATATCGCTCGACTAAAGGAGCTAAAACGATGACCTCATTCAACACCACAGTACGAGTGCCCGAATTGTCGGCGAAAAAGCCCTCACGTAAAGCCTCTAAAAATGACAATGAACGGATGAACGTCATGCGTCGAATTGAAGCCATCGCGGAACTCAAAGCGCTGGGCTTCACGTCTGACGAAATCAAAGCCCAACTCGACTCAGAATAAACCTACCGGATTAGTTCACCTCGCGCCCCGCGCGAGGTCCCTCTAAAGGAATATCAATATGCTTTCCATCAGTCCCATTGCGTCGAGCGCTGGCGGCGCGGCCAGCTACTACCTCAGTGAAGAAAAGAACCTCAATTTGCCTGACGTGTCGTTAGAAAAAGCAGCGGACGCCAAAGAAGGGGAAACCAACTATTACTTGAAAGAGCAGAGCGCCGAGCCCAATACCCAATGGTTTGGCAAACTGGCAGAGCAAGAGGGAATGCTAGGCAAGCCCGTTGAAGAGCATCAACTCAAAGAGGTGTTAGCCGGTAGCCTGAACGACCAAACGCTTAAAACCCAAAACAGCAACGCCCGCAACGGTTTTGACTTTACCTTTTCGGCGCCTAAATCCGTCAGTTTGCTTGCACTCGTGGGCGGCGATAAGCGCTTAATGACAGCGCACGATGACGCGGTAAGATTCGCGTTATCGCATATCGAGAAAGATGCGGCGCAGGCCAGACAAACTAACCCTGATACCAAAGCGACCTCTTTTGAAAACACGGGCAATTTGCTGTTTGCAATGGTGCGTCACAAAACCAGCCGTGAAGAAGATCCGCAGCTGCACACCCACTCACTCACCGCCAACATGACCAAGGACAGCGAGGGCACATTGCGCGCGCTGGCAAGCAGCTTTAAACAAAAAGGCGGCATCATCAATGGCAC
>NZ_JAMTCC010000101.1:0-2232 GCF_025370265.1 Shewanella septentrionalis
ATGGCTACTTCTTATCACAGAAGAGTTTGATTCTTTCCTGTTGCTGGGCAATCGAGGCTTGGCGGTCTTCCTCTGTCATAGCGACAGACTCACCCGAATCGGAAGTTTGGCGGATAAGCTTAGTGTGCGTCGTGAGAATATCTAAATTGTGTTTAGCACTCTCACAAATGGATTGAGCCTGTTTAGCATCTTTCTCTTTGATCAGCGCCGCTGACTTTTCTAATTCATTGGCTTCAGAAGTGGCTTCAGCTTTCTTTACCGGTGCGATAAAACCCACTTTCGCCTGCTCTAAATCTTCACTGTAGAGCTTTTCTGCTTTGATGTTTTCTTGTTGCGGGGCTTGTTGGCTGTAATGCGTCACCCCATTTTCGTCGACCCAAGTATAGATAACGCCCGCAGAAACGGGGCCAATGAAAAGGCCGAGCCAAAACCAGCGGCATAGCATAGTGCTGAACGTGTTCACTTTTAACATCGAAATCATCCCTAACTGGTCTCTCATCGACATGATAATAAAATATGTTATCTTGAAAGCTAACTTCTCTTCACCGAACTAGCGTAATAAGTGTATGCAAAATTCTTCAAATCAAACAGTAAAGAATAAAGGTATCTATTTATTACCGAACCTTTTTACCACAGCGGGTTTGTTTTCTGGCTTTTATGCCGTAATTGCTTCCATGAATGCTAACTTTGAAGCCGCAGCGATAGCCATTTTTATTGCCATGATTTGTGATGGGCTCGACGGCCGAGTGGCAAGACTGACTAATACTCAAAGTGATTTTGGTGCTGAGTACGACAGTATGGCCGATATGGTGTCCTTCGGAATGGCGCCAGCACTACTTGCCTACAATTGGGCTTTAGCCGACTTAGGTAAAATTGGTTGGCTGGCCGCATTTATCTATTGCGCAGGTGCAGCACTCAGGCTTGCTCGATTTAATACGCAAGTTGGCGTCGCCGATAAGCGTTACTTTCAAGGTCTCGCCAGCCCGGCTGCCGCCGCTGTTATTGCTGGCAGTATTTGGCTTGGTAATCAATACAGTCTCGATGGAAGAAATATCAGTTGGATTGCGGCCCTTGTTACGGCAGCAACCGGTTTACTGATGGTCAGCAATTTCCGCTATCACTCCTTTAAAGAAATTGATTGGCGCGGCAAGGTTAACTTTATCGTGATCTTACTGGTCGTCGGTGTGTTTGTGGTGGTGTCGGTGCAACCTGCATTGATTTTATGTGTCGGCTTCTACTTATATGCGATTTCAGGCCCGATCATTACGATTCGAACCGTGAGAAAGCTCAAAGTCGCTCACGTTGTAGGAGATGATGTCGCGGCGAGTGTCGAAACGAACTCCTCAGTCCAAGCCGCTGCACAAACTCAAGTCGTTACAGATCTCGAGAAAGAGAAACAAGAAGAGCATAAACCTTAGGGCTCGTGCATTTGATCATTGCTTATCATTAGCTAGGTGCAAACAAGAGTAAGGCATCACACTAGGCATAACGTTTTTAGAGGTTTGCTGGCAGATATAGCGAAAAATAGTTATCAACTTCTGTTTATGCCCATTCAATCTATTAAAACCTCTGCAATAGGTGATTTCTTCTGCCAGACTTATCAACCCAAACAGCGATATTGCTCAATATTGCAGTATATTTCTGCAGTTTGGTGGTTATTCATTCGCTTGGCGCTGATTGTTAAAAAAGCCCTTGCACAAAATCTTCTGCTCCCTATAATGCGCATCCACTGACACGGCAGACAGCGTTAAGCAGCCTGATGTGACAGTTCATCGATGAGTTTACTGATTGATGAGTGTTGAGAAAGTTTGTAAAAACTCCTTGACGCGAAACGGAAAATGCGTAGAATACGCAGCCCTAGCCAACTGGAAGCGTTCGGCGCTCAGTGTGGTACTCACGTCCTCTTACGGATATTGAGTTGCTCTTTAACAAGATAAAACAAGAAATCTGTGTGGACACTCACAGGTGTTGAGTTAATCGAAATTACTTTACTTTCGAGTGAGTAATCAAAGAATTAAATCAATGAATGAGTGTTCATAGCAATATGTACATAATTTGGGTTTCGCTTTTTTAAAAGCGGAAACAAATGACAGAATTCATTGAGCCGCTGAAGTCGCAAGACGGAAGCAACAAAACTTTAATTGAAGAGTTTGATCATGGCTCAGATTGAACGCTGGCGGCAGGCCTAACACATGCAAGTCGAGCGGCAGCGCAAGGGAGTTTACTCCTGAG
>NZ_JAMTCC010000102.1:0-1848 GCF_025370265.1 Shewanella septentrionalis
TGAAACAGCGGTATCCACTAGATTAATTCAAATCTGCCTAATTAGAGCTAATCATTTAAAACTCATGTGCTATGCCTCCGTGTTTTAGTAGGCAAGTAATTAGAAGCTATGGCGATATTGCGGCATTTATAAACAAAATGCTTGCTGCGATAGGGATGATTTGTTATTACTGACGCATGAACAAAATATATGTAAGCGCAATTAACACCACCACTACCACCACGAGAATTCTCGGGGGGTAGTTTTTTGCGTCTTTAAAAAAACCCTCTGAGCGAAATCGCCAGAGGGTTTTTTTATACCTTGGTTTTGTATTTCGCTCAGGTTTTACTCAGATTTTACTCAGGAGAGAATGATGAAAACACATCGCGAAATTGCAGAACAACTTGACCTATTTCACTCTGAACCACAGGCGCCGGGTATGATTTTTTGGCACCCGAATGGCTGGGCGTTATTCCGAGATATTCAAGAGCACATGAGGCGCGTGTATCGCCGAAATGGTTTTGAGGAAGTGAACACGCCTGTTTTTATGAAGAAGGAGTTATGGCAAACATCTGGGCATATGGACATGTTTGTAGACAACATGTTTTTCGGTGGCGGAAAGGAAAACATCGATGAATATGTTTTAAAACCTATGTCTTGTCCTGCCCATATTTTGCTGTTTAAGCGCGGGGTACATAGCCATAGAGATTTGCCACTGCGACTATTTGAGTTTGGCTTGGTGCACCGTAATGAATCTTCAGGCTCGTTAAATGGTTGCCTGCGCGCACGCCAGTTCACTCAGGATGATGCCCATGTTTTTTGCTGTTGGTCTCAGGCAGAGGAGGAGATACGTGGTTTTCTCCAGCGTGCAAAGCAGGTTTATGGTGATTACGGCTACCATAATTTAGACGTAAAAATATCGACTAAACCTGAGAAGGCATTAGGCAGCGATGAGCAATGGTGCCGAGCACAAAAGCTATTGGATTCAGCCTGCCAGATTGAGGGCTTTGATGCCGAGTATCAAGCTGGCGAAGGGGCTTTTTATGGTCCCAAAATTGAATTGTCACTGACAGATTCTATGGGAAGACGCTGGCAGTGTGGCACTATCCAGTTTGATTTCAATTTGCCTGAAAGATTCGATGTTCAGTACACCAATGAGCAAGGTGAATTCGAACGGCCAGTGATTATGCACCAAGCTATGTATGGCTCTATCGAGCGTTGGCTGGGGATTCTCTTGGAAGTCTCACAGGGTAACCTGCCGGATTGGTTGCATCCCGTGCCTGTTGCTATCGCTTCAGTGAATGAGTCAAACAGCCAATTTGTCCGTCAGTTAGCCGCACTATGTTTAGCACGAGACATGCGAGTGTTGGTTGATATCAGTCAACACTCAGTTGCCCGCAAAATGAAACGCTTTCACAAGCAAAAAGTGCCTTACATCTTAACGGTTGGGGATAAAGAAGAGGCCGAGAAGCGTGTGTCAGTTAAGTGCCGCAAAGACGGTGTTATGACACACATCCCTCTTTCTGAATTAGGTGACTATCTAGCCGACACACTAAAACGTAAGGAAGACTGAGTTTATTACCGAAGGCTAGCGATGGTTAACATCGTTAGCCTTTTACTCATTTTATTACTTTATCTAATAGTGGGTTTAGCTCTACTTATAAAGCTTTTAGTTCATCAAAGGTGACCAAATTTTTATATGACACAAAGTATTTACTCTTATTGGTACAAAGCATTGTGATGGCCCCATTCTGTAAGAGTTACGGGTGAATAAGTAAGTGAGCTTGTTGAATGTACTAGATTACAGGCTGACACATTTGTTAATTTGTCGCATTAATTTATTCTGGCTCAGACAATGAATGTTATAGA
>NZ_JAMTCC010000103.1:0-1770 GCF_025370265.1 Shewanella septentrionalis
ACCCGTAACGACAGCAAAATTGGTTCTCTGACCAAAACGGTCGGCTCCCCTATGCGGTTGTTAATCCCCAGCGCCGCGGATGAACTGGCTGAACGCAAGGAGATACAAAAAGGACTCAGCTCACACGCCTTTAAAATCACCACCATGACATTGAATGTCACCCTGTATACGACAGAAGAGAAACAACGCCATGACACCTCAAAAGCGATTGCGACCTTCCGCACGGCAGGCATTGATTTAATCCGAAACAATAAACTGCAAGGCATGTGCACCCTGTCCACACTCCCGTTCTCAATGAGCGAAGGCTTTATGAAAGACAGCCAAAAAGCGGGCCTGTGTTTCATGATGAAAACCTCAAACTTGGTAAACTTTTTACCGATTGTGGCAGACTACAAACGCTTATCCGCAGGGTTACTCTTGCCAACAATGCGCCATCAAATTAGCTATTTCGATCCGTTTAACTGCGGCAGTGATAACTACAACATGGCGATTACGGGCGGCTCAGGGGCAGGGAAGTCATTCTTCATGCAAGCCTTAGTAAAATCGATTTTTGCCAAAGGGGGCAAGGCATGGATTCTTGACAAGGGTCAGAGTTACAAAAAACTCACTCAAACATTAGGCGGCGTCTATCTCGATAGTTCGCAGATTTTCCTAAACCCATTTACCCACTTAGGCAAAGTTTTAAGCGTGCGGGATGCGGGTACTTTTGGCCCAATTCTCGATGAGGAAGGTCAAGCCATTGATCCCATCACCGAAGTGTTGGGAAACATCACCGCGCTTATCGCTACCATGGCATCACCTGATGAAAAGCTCACCGGATTTCA
The DNA here is from genome assembly GCF_025370265.1 of Shewanella septentrionalis. Taxonomy (NCBI): domain Bacteria; kingdom Pseudomonadati; phylum Pseudomonadota; class Gammaproteobacteria; order Alteromonadales; family Shewanellaceae; genus Shewanella; species Shewanella septentrionalis. The sequence continues at coordinate 825 of NZ_JAMTCC010000103.1, forward strand.
GACGGCATTACTCGGCGATGCTATTTTGCTGGCATGGCAAAAATGCGGTAACGACACGCTGATTGACGATGTACAAACGGCACTCTATGACATTGCCGCACAAAAAAATGACGATACCCGTATCAGTGATATTGCCGCGCAATTAAACAAGTTCTGCTCTAACGGCATTCATGGCGCAATTTTCAATAAGCCCTCGATGCTCGATCCCAATATTGACATTACCACACTTGAACTCGATGGATTTAAAGGCGAGCTACAACGTCCGGTGATTTTCGCGTTAATGGTGACGATTAGCCAACAAATGTACTTATCGGGGCAACGTTCTATTCCGAAAATCTGTGTGATTGAAGAAGCGTGGTCGCTCATGAGCGGCGCGAATGCGCAAAGTAAGGATTTCATCAACGAAGGTTATCGCACAGTGCGTAAGTTCGGCGGCAGCTTTGCCACAGTAACGCAAGGCATGAACGACTTCTTTGCCAACGCCGAGGCCGAAGCGGCACTGAACAGTTCAGATATTCATATCACATTGCGCCAAGGTGATGGCTTTGGGGATTTCTTGAACAAGCATCCTGACCACTTCTCGCCCTTCGAGCAACACATGATCAAGTCATTCCCCCGCGCCAATGATGCGGGTCATTCCTGCGTCATGCTCAAAGCGGGCGGGCTAGTGTCCTTTCACCGAATTTTTGCCGATCCATGGTCGCGCGCCATGCTCTCAACCGAGCCTAAAGAATTTGAGCATTGTGAGAACCTTATTAAAGGCGGCATGCCGTTACTCGATGCCATTGAACTGACAGCCCAACATTTCTATCCCGATGATATGGCCCGTTTTGATGCCATTTTGTCCGCAGCAGCAACCCACAAAGAGGCCGCATAAAATGGAAAAAAACCTTATTCAAGCCTTTTTATGGCTGGTGACGCTGAGCGTCATGATAACCCTCTGGGT
>NZ_JAMTCC010000104.1:0-1769 GCF_025370265.1 Shewanella septentrionalis
ACCCGTAACGACAGCAAAATTGGCTCACTAACGAAAACGGTCAACTCCCCTATGCGGTTGTTGATCCCCAGTGCTGCGGATGAACTGGCTGAACGCAAGGAGATACAAAAAGGACTCAGCTCACACGCCTTTAAAATCACCACCATGACATTGAATGTCACCCTGTATACGACAGAAGAGAAGCACCGCCACGACACCTCAAAAGCGATAGCGACATTCCGCACGGCAGGCATTGATTTAATCCGAAACAATAAACTGCAAGGCATGTGTACTCTGTCCACACTCCCGTTCTCAATGAGCGAAGGCTTTATGAAAGACAGCCAAAAAGCGGGCCTGTGTTTCATGATGAAAACCTCAAACTTGGTGAACTTTTTACCGATTGTTGCAGACTACAAACGCTTATCCGCAGGGTTACTCTTGCCAACAATGCGCCATCAAATTAGCTATTTCGATCCGTTTAACTGCGGCAGTGATAACTACAACATGGCCATCACGGGCGGCTCAGGGGCAGGGAAGTCATTCTTCATGCAAGCCTTGGTGAAATCTATTTTTGCCAAAGGGGGCAAGGCATGGATTTTAGACAAAGGCCAAAGCTATAAAAAACTCACTCAAACATTAGGCGGCGTCTATCTCGATAGTTCGCAGATTTTCCTAAACCCGTTTACCCACTTAGGCAAAGTATTAAGCGTGCGGGATGCGGGCACTTTTGGCCCAATCCTCGATGATGAAGGTCAAGCCATTGATCCCATCACCGAAGTGTTGGGAAACATCACCGCGCTTATCGCCACCATGGCATCTCCTGATGAAAAGCTCACCGGATTTCAGACGGCATTACTCGGCGATGCTATTTTGCTGGCATGGCAAAAATGCGGTAACGACACGCTGATTGACGATGTGCAAAAGGCACTCTATGACATTGCCGCGCAAAAAAATGACGATACCCGTATCAGTGATATCGCTGCGCAATTAAACAAGTTCTGCTCTAACGGCATTCATGGCGCGATTTTCAATAAGCCCTCGATGCTCGATCCCAATATCGATATCACCACTCTTGAACTCGATGGATTTAAAGGCGAGCTGCAACGTCCGGTGATTTTCGCGTTAATGGTGACGATTAGCCAACAAATGTACTTATCGGGCCAACGTTCTATTCCGAAAATCTGTGTGATTGAAGAAGCGTGGTCGCTCATGAGCGGCGCGAATGCGCAAAGTAAGGATTTCATCAACGAAGGTTATCGCACAGTGCGTAAGTTCGGCGGTAGCTTTGCCACAGTAACGCAAGGCATGAACGACTTCTTTGCCAACGCCGAGGCCGAAGCGGCACTGAACAGTTCAGATATTCATATCACATTACGACAAGGTGATGGCTTTGGGGATTTCTTGAACAAACATCCTGACCACTTCTCGCCCTTCGAGCAACACATGATCAAGTCATTCCCCCGCGCCAATGATGCGGGTCATTCCTGCGTCATGCTCAAAGCGGGCGGGCTAGTGTCCTTTCACCGGATTTTTGCCGATCCATGGTCGCGCGCCATGCTCTCAACCGAGCCGAAAGAATTTGAGCATTGTGAGAACCTTATTAAAGGCGGCATGCCGTTACTCGATGCCATTGAACTGACAGCCCAACATTTCTATCCCGATGATATGGCTCGTTTTGATGCCATTTTGTCCGCAGCAGCAACCCACAAAGAGGCCGCATAAATGGAAAAAACCATTATTCAATCAATTTTATGGCTGGTTACGCTGGGCGTCATGATCACCCTGTGGGT
>NZ_JAMTCC010000105.1:0-1697 GCF_025370265.1 Shewanella septentrionalis
ATTACTGGCTTTTTAACCAAAAACTGGGGAGCCGCTATTGGGGCTTTTGTCGTTGGTATGATCTTCGTCAACGTGGCCTTAAAGGTTGTAGGTCTATAGGCCGTGGATAACCCCACTCAGTTTTTTAGCATCCCTAAACACCTCAATAACACCCCTACGTTATTAGGTTTTGCTATGGATGAACTTGTTCCTGCCTTAGTGTTTTTTGCCGTGTTATTCATGATGGATCACGCGCTCATTGGCATGGCGCTAGCCTCTTCATGGTTTTTAGGGATGCGCAGAATGAAATCGCAATACGGCATGTGCGTGTTACGCCTCACTGCCTATTGGTATGCCCCTGCAGAATTTAGCGCATCATTTTTAAAACGAACACCTGCGGCCTGTCGCCGCTACTGGTTACGTTAAATGATGTGAATTAGGGGGCTTATCCCCCTAAGGATGCCCCATGTTACAAAAGAACAAAATCGACTTTATCCGCATTGCAAAATCCCTCAACACGCTTCTGTTAATCGGCTTTACCGTAGCCATGATCAGTAACACGGTCCTAGCAAGTATTGTATGGATGGCTTACTTCAATAAAAGCCGCACCGTTGTACCACCGACCATCAGCGCAGCCTTTACCGTATCAGACACGTCTATAGATGAACCGTATTTACAGCAAATGGCCGAATACTTTGCCTTTCTAAAACTCAATGTCACGCCCGCTTCGGTAGACCATCAGTACAAACAGCTCGCGAGCTATATCGATGAAGCTGATTGGCATCAGATGCAACCTTTACTGGTTGAAGATGCCGCCATGATTAAAAAACAAAACATCAGCAGCCACTTCACCATCAATGAAACCCAAATAGCCCTTGATGATCGTCTCGTCAAAATAACGGGCACGTTAAACAAATATGTGGGCAAACGCGCGCTAGAACCCGAAACCATCAGCTACATCATTGCCATGAATTATGACCATGGCCAACTGTCGCTCAAAGCCATTAAGAAAGTGCAAAAGGACGTTAAATAATGAAGATTGCTAACCCACTTGTTTTCGCAGCCTGCGCGCTTTTTCCTATGAGCGTGTTAGCGGCAAATACGCCCCCAAAACACTACGGATTCAACGACAGTGAAACGGTTCCTATTGAGCTGTCGAGTGTTGATATCAACCGCTTAGTCGTTGAAGGTGACAAAATCACCTCGATTGATTGTCCAGAAGGATTTTGCGTTGTCACTGGCACGAAATCGGATAAATCCGGTGCAGCGCGCGTTAACCTCAATTTGGCCATGCCATTCACAGCCTATGTATCAACAGAAAAGGGCAGACATTTCGGCTTATTCATCAGCCCTAAAGCCATTCCTGCCGTGACCTCTATCTTCACTGCAGAACATTATCGCGAAGAACAACCCTCCGTTTTCGATAAGAAAACCCCGTACCCAACCATGATGACCGAGTTCACCGCGCAAATGATCCGCTACCTCGCCACGGGTAAACCAATTGACGGTTATCGTGTGCATGTCGTCAATGATGACCTTGAACGCACCACGCTAGACAGTGAGCCGAGAGGCACGGAAACATCTATCGATGACGCGATGTTTACTCGCTTAAATGAGCAACAAATGCCTAAACCAGCAGGACTAACAACAGAACCTGCTTTCGTGTTCACTGGTAAGCATTTCAACGGCATCATTTATCGCGTAACAAACCACGCAGC
>NZ_JAMTCC010000106.1:0-1697 GCF_025370265.1 Shewanella septentrionalis
AAGAAATTAGGCATTTTTATGATTCCGTAGGTTTTTGGCTGTTTGAATGGTTAGTTCAAACATTGCGGATCACTCTAAATGAAACGATCGCAAAGATCAACGATCTTTCATTTTATTGAATTTTAAACACAAAAAAGCCGACCCCTACGGTGAATCGGCTTCGTTGTCGAATGCTTCACGTTAGGGAACCACCCCCAACACACTCTAATTTTGAAAAATACACTACATAGATAACTATGTAGTAGCGTGCTATGTAATGCACTTTTTGCTTCAAAATCTGATGCTAATTATAGCCGTTTATTTTCTTTTATCTACACAAGTAATCAAAATTATAAAAAAAGTTATTAAATAATCCCTCAATACATGTAATGACCACACTGCAAGATGTAGCACTAATTAGGAACAATTATTTAGTAAAATGAAAGCTGAAAAATGACTCGCCCAAGAATACACAAACTCTCACTTTCAGTGACAACTACATCCTTATACATAGAATTATAGCTTTTTAATACAAATCCATTTGGAATCTTCTCTAAGCATTTTAACCTCAATAGTCCGTTATGATTAATGACATAACAATTACCGTCTTTTACTTTTTTATCTTTTATATCAATAGATAATATACTACCGTCTTTAAACTCTGGTTCCATGCTGTCCCCAGAAACTTTTAGACACACAAGGTTTTTTGATGCTTTTTTAAAAAAAAACTCTGGCATAACCAATTCATAATCCGCATTTTCGAACATAACCTCGCAACCATTGCCAGCCGAGGCTTGAATATCATCAAAATAAGGTACTTTTACAATTTCTTCATTCGCTTTTATTGGAGAAATACCAAAATCAATAGACTGACTGACTCCTCGCATAAGCCATTGTAAATCAACATTAAATATTTTACATAATTCTATAGCACTTTTAGATTTTGGGATTGCGATATCTAGTTCCCACTTAGAAATAGTGACCGATGTAACACCAACTTTTCGCCCTAATTCCTTTTGGGTTAACCCTTTGCTCTTACGTAGCTGTTTAATTCTTTCTGCTATTGAATGCATTCTATAAAACAAAATTAAAGATCAGTAAATATGATAATGCTCTAGTCAAGAAAACCTTTTAGCCCAACAATACAAACTAAAAGGTTTATTTTACTTGACTATGAACCTTTTGGTTCTTTATCATCCATCCCATGATCATCCATACAGTAATTATCTCTCTTTCATGACCAAGCCGACGCATGTCAATGTCGTTTTAGACGGCAAAACAAACGAAATGTTAGAAGCCTCGGCCAAACGTAACAATCGCTCTAAGCGCAAAGAGGCTCAAGCACGACTCATTGACCACCTTAGCCGCTTCGATGAGATGGGAATGGGTCTAAAAGGAAAAGATAAGTCTTAAATTTTTTTACCATCATGATCCAAAAATGGGATCGCAATACTAAGGAAGTGTTATATGACCACCAAAACCCAACAACCTAACGCACAACAAAGTGAAGTAAACGAAGAAATTCTAAGACTCGCAAAACATATCCCCAGTGATAGCACCATATTTATAATGCGCTGCACCTTCCTATTCATCATTTGTGTCGTCGCTACTTTGTTGTTGTCTTGGGATGTACATGCTGCAGATCCATTTGCACCAGCTAAATCTGAAATTGTTGATACCGTTGGCACCGGCTCAACTGCACAGTTCGCCATTCTCGT
>NZ_JAMTCC010000107.1:0-1630 GCF_025370265.1 Shewanella septentrionalis
AATGGTTTAACCTGTTTCACTTTCTTCGCCGCTTTAGGCTTTGGTTTCGCCGTTGGTTTTCTTTCTGGCAGACGCTTTTGCTTTACTTTTACGGCTGGCGTAGGAGCCTCATTAGTTTGAGGTATTAAGGGCTTTAGGGGTTCAGACTGAGTGAAAATGCCTTTGAAGACAGCCCCTATAACCTCAGCGGCTTGCTCTACGCTTTCATCCCCAACATGGGTATATCGTAACGTCATTGTGACTTTTTTATGCCCCAGTAAAGAGGCCACCATCGGAATACTGCATCCGTCCATGACAGCATAACTTGCAAAGGTATGCCGTAAATCGTGTAACCTGACATCTTCAATCCCTATCTGTTTTCGCAACCTTAGCCATAGCGACTGTACCAACGAAGTGGAAGCGCCTTGTTTCATCGGAAAAAGTTCTGTATTGGCCTTACAGTGATAGCGACTTAATATGTCAACTGCGGCTTGACCAATATAAAGCACTTTTGCCCCCGTTTTACTGTCGGGTAAATGCAATTCATTGCCGCGAACGTACTCCCCTTTTAAAAAGGTGATTTCCGATAATCGACAGCCTGTTAGCAGTAACAGCCGCAAAATATCAGCACATTGAGCAATACTGCCGCCGACCGCTTCACATTCATCAAGCGCCACAGATAAACGCTGCATTTCAGCAACACTCAAAAAGCGATTTAATACCCGCCTTTTGTTTTGCCGAATACCAATACAGGGATTAGTCAGGCAATGCCCCTGCCTCAATGCTAACTTGAAAACGGATTGCAATGTATCAAGGTTACGGTTAGCAGCACCTTTGCGCGTTTTACTTATTTCATCAAACCATGCTTGCACCATTTTATGGTTAATCATATGCAACGGGTAACGGCCAAAATGAGCTAACAAGCGTCTATTCAGCGCAGGCAAGACTGACCGTTTTGTACTGGGTTTCCAGTGTTCAAAAATCATCGGCTTCCATGTTTGTTCAATAAACACATCAAAACGAGGCGAAGCACTCATGCTCGGCTGAATGTGTTCCTCTCGCCATGCTTGAAGTTGTCCTGTTGCTTTCTCCCGTGCCGCTTTAACCGTTAGCGCACTAACAGGCGCAAGAATGCGTGTGCGTGTCCGATTATCAATAAGGCGGCTAATAACGTACTGCATCGGTTTATCGGGCATCACTTTAACGCCAAGGCCATGACAGAGACTGTCTTGAATGGTGTAGGCGCGTGTTTGACGGGCTAATGACCGAATAAACACTTGTGTTAATTTCACTATTTTCATCGTTGCATCTCCCCTGCAATGAGTTGAGAAACGACATTTGCCGCCTGTTGAACATCACGTTTAGCAAGGTGTGTGTACTTTAAGGTTGTTTCAGGTAAGGCATGCCCTAATAAGCGGCCAATCGTGAGGATGTTGATATTGTGCTTTACTGCAATACTGGCGTAGGTGTGGCGTAAGTCATGAATGCGAACATCATTTAGATGAATTGTCTGGCGCAATGGCCGCCAAAATCGGTCTAAACAAGCAGGGGTAAACGGCTGTGAAGGTGATTGATGCCAAAAAAGATGCTCGCTGACTTGCGGCCAATCACTCAGCAACTCCCGCGCAAAGGAAGACAGAAACACCGTTTT
>NZ_JAMTCC010000108.1:0-1603 GCF_025370265.1 Shewanella septentrionalis
GAATAAATCTGGCCACCCATTTTAAATCAACAACATAATGCACTTTCGGTTTACCTACAACTTGTAAAAGTTAATGTTGTTTAAAAAAGAACCATCACAGTCGCAGGGGCAGCATCTGAGGCAATAAATAACGCTCATCCCTTAAAAAATAGAGCATTTCAGACGAGGTAACTCATCCCTTAGTGCTTGGGATGTGTTCTGAATGTAGGCTTTTGAAGTGATGTCAGTCGTTGTCAATTGCAGTGAAAGTGCTGACAGCTTGCGGCAAAGTGCCGTCGTCGCTTTTCGAGATGTTCGCAATAATCGGTTAGTGCTTGCAGTGTGCCTACAGGGCCATGAAATAACTTGCCAAATTCGGTTGTCAGCTTGAGCCAATTGTCATGGGGGATATTTAATCTTGTCAGTATCTTGGCAATACTTTCACTGATGTATCCACGTTTATCATTGCGAATAATTCGGCCGGTATCATCGACTAATTCGAGATAATCCGTTAATGAAAACGCAATGCCATTGGGTTGGTTGTCGCACTCATTACCAATAAAAGGCAGGAGATTGCTCGGCTGCTCACCTTTTAATGCGGCCCGAATACGTAGTTGGATACTGGTATGGTCGGATTGTTCAGGTGTATCAGTGAGTTGCGCTCTAATCGGATTCAAATCAACATAGGCCATACAGGCTAATACCGCGGCTTCATCGAGTAAGGCTTGGGATTTAAACCGCCCTTCCCAGAACCTGCCTGTGCAGTTATCTTCTTGATTTGCTTGTCTTGCTATCGGTTCGTTGAGGCAGCGCATAAACCATGAAATATCACATAATCGACTACGATAAAGGGCGATTGAATGCTTTAATCTGTTGACCTGATGAGCTTCAACCAACTCACCTTTAGCGAATTTTTGCGTTAACTCATCGCCTTTAAACAACTTATACCATTGCTCAAGCACCTCGCGGTCAGTCCAGCGATTGGCTGTTTCGATATCGACTCGCAGCACCAGATGCAGATGATTCGACATCACCGCAAACGCGGCCATATCAATAGCAAAAACAGCTGCAAGCTCAAACAATAATGACTCTACCCAACCACGGCGATGGTCGTAGTTTTTACCCGAATAGGTATCATCACCACATAAAAATGCCCGCCGAACAACGCGGCTGCAGCAATGGTAATAGGGAGTGTCTTCAAGACTTATCTGAGTTCTGCGAGGGCGCGGCATACAAACCTCCTTGTTCAATGCTTAACCAAAGCATAGTAGGAGGTTTACTTCCGCGCTATTTAGCCTGGGTGTCCAACTTTTGCTTTCTATTTAGCCTGGGTGTCCAACTTTTGCATTTTTTCGTTGTAGCAGTTTTACAAGGGTGTTCATGGGCGGATCTCCCATCGCAGGTTGCCGCTGATATAGGCTTTGCGATTGCCTGAAATAAAACCAAAGCTGCGGCAGAAAAATGCCATTCTGGCGGGGGCTTCACTCACCCAGGGGGAAAGGCGCTCTCGGTCGGCTTCGGTTCCGTGGACCACGAGGGTAATTTCACCGTTAAACTTGCGGTTACGTTTATTGGTCCATACCTGAGTGCCATAACGGGCGGCGATGGTTTTCAGGCCAATTTC
>NZ_JAMTCC010000109.1:0-1585 GCF_025370265.1 Shewanella septentrionalis
GACTAAGCGTATACGGTGGATGCCTTGGCAGTCAGAGGCGATGAAGGACGTAGTAACTTGCGAAAAGCGTTGGCGAGCTAGTAACAAGCATTTGAGCTAACGATGTCCGAATGGGGGAACCCAGCAGCATAAGCTGTTATCGCAACATGAATACATAGTGTTGCGAGGCGAACGAGGGGAACTGAAACATCTAAGTACCCTTAGGAAAAGAAATCAACCGAGATTCCCCTAGTAGCGGCGAGCGAACGGGGATTAGCCCTTAAGTCAGTGGGGTGTTAGTGGAATGTGTTGGAAAGCACAGCGGCACAGGGTGATAGCCCCGTACATGAAAACTAACCATTGATGAAAACGAGTAAGGCGGGACACGTGACATCCTGTTTGAATATGGGGGGACCATCCTCCAAGGCTAAATACTCCTGACTGACCGATAGTGAACCAGTACCGTGAGGGAAAGGCGAAAAGAACCCCTGTGAGGGGAGTGAAATAGAACCTGAAACCGTATACGTACAAGCAGTGGGAGCGGTTCTTGAGACCGTGACTGCGTACCTTTTGTATAATGGGTCAGCGACTTACATTTTGTAGCGAGGTTAAGCGAATAGCGGAGCCGTAGGGAAACCGAGTGTTAACTGCGCGTTTAGTTGCAAGGTGTAGACCCGAAACCCGGTGATCTAGCCATGGGCAGGTTGAAGGTTGAGTAACATCAACTGGAGGACCGAACCGACTAATGTTGAAAAATTAGCGGATGACTTGTGGCTGGGGGTGAAAGGCCAATCAAACCGGGAGATATCTGGTTCTCCTCGAAAGCTATTTAGGTAGCGCCTCGAGCGAATACCATTGGGGGTAGAGCACTGTTAAGGCTAGGGGGTCATCCCGACTTACCAACCCTTTGCAAACTCCGAATACCAATGAGTACTACTCGGGAGACAGACGGCGGGTGCTAACGTCCGTCGTCAAAAGGGAAACAACCCAGACCGTCAGCTAAGGTCCCAAAGTACTAGCTAAGTGGGAAACGATGTGGGAAGGCTTAGACAGCTAGGATGTTGGCTTAGAAGCAGCCATCATTTAAAGAAAGCGTAATAGCTCACTAGTCGAGTCGGCCTGCGCGGAAGATGTAACGGGGCTAAGCTAGTCACCGAAGCTACGGGTGCACAGTTTACTGTGCGCGGTAGAGGAGCGTTCTGTAAGCCGTTGAAGGTGAAGGGGTAACCCACGCTGGAGGTATCAGAAGTGCGAATGCTGACATGAGTAACGATAAAGGGGGTGAAAAACCCCCTCGCCGAAAGACCAAGGGTTCCTGTCCAACGTTAATCGGGGCAGGGTGAGTCGACCCCTAAGGTGAGGCCGAAAGGCGTAATCGATGGGAAACAGATTAATATTTCTGTACTTCCGCTAACTGCGATGGAGAGACGGAGAAGGCTAGGCTAGCGCGGCGTTGGTAGTCCGCGTTTAAGGTGGTAGGTGGTGTTCTTAGGCAAATCCGGGGACACGTACTTTAATGTACACACTGAGAGCTGATGACGAGGTCCTAAGGGACTGAAGTAGTTGATGCCATGCTTCCAGGAAAATCTTCTAAGCTTCAGGTTAG
>NZ_JAMTCC010000110.1:0-1359 GCF_025370265.1 Shewanella septentrionalis
TATACAGTCACGATTCCTGGTGTATCACCTCCAATCAAAACTCCTGGGTCGTTAAAATAACCAACATCTTGGTCACTTGTATGCCAATCACTGACACTTAAATCCGTTAATGCGCGAGATGAACCGTCAGAGTAGTAACCGACTGCTTCGAAAGCTTGCTTATTGCCTGCCGCAAGCGTCAACTGACTCACTCCTCGCGTTGTTAGCGGCGATGCACTGATATCTATGCGCTCTAATTTTGCAGTAGCCCCAGAAAACGCCCCTCCGGAATCACAGCCTGTTAAGAGCATTAATAGAGGAAATACTATTATTGAAACAAAATACTTAAAAACTTTAGTCATGATAATACGGCCTATTTCTGATACTGAAAGCTAGGAATGGAGACTTCAACTCTGCGATTTTTAGCTCGCCCATCTGCAGTTTGGTTATCAGCAACGGGGTGAGATGCTCTCTTTCCCTGAGCTTGAATTTGCGCTGGGCTCACTCCTAATTCAAGAAGCTTATTCGCTACCGTCTGAGCACGTCTCTCAGAAAGCACTTGGTTATAAGCCTCTGAGCCTATTGAATCAGCATGGCCTACAACAACCACTCTAGCTTGTGGGTAAGTATTTAACACTTCGACGACTTCCGCCAACTGCTCGATAAAATCATGGCTGAGTTCAGTAGAACCAAAATCAAAAATGCCATTCATACTTTTAGACGAAAAGGTAAGTGTTTGAGGTGACGCTTCAACAACGACAATCTTCGTAGCAGGAGTTGATAACTCTTTAATCAACGTTGGTTGAGTAGCATGACCAAAGGTATAGGTAAGCCCAACCAAAAAGCCATGGCTATCATATTTACCTGTATTTGATTCACCGATACTGTCGATGTATTGATAACCGGCGGATAAACGGAAATTGGGGGTAAAGTTATAGTTAACCCCGATTTCACCAAGAGGAGAAAAGCCGGTCGCATCAAGTTTATCTGAAGAAAGGTGCGTTTTTTCTATGTCCCAATAAGCAACGCCCAATCGACCGTATAAACTCAGGTTGTCTTGTAGATACCAATCGTAACGTAGTGCACTTTCAATCAACCCCGTTTTAACATTAACCGATGTGGCATCAGCCTTTAAATCATCGTGATATTGATAGCCTACATCCCAACTCCAAGCTGGAGAAAACTGTAAACCACTAGAAACACCAAAGATAGCGCCTTTGGGATTAGAGTGTTTATAACTGTCGTCCGAAGCCCATTGATATCCACCCTTTGCTTCAATAAAAAACAGAGGGGACTCAGTGCTGGCCCACGCAGGAGCACATAATATATAGACTAGTAAAAGATATTTTTTCATCACGTTCCACAAAGATAGTAGTTGAA
>NZ_JAMTCC010000111.1:0-1225 GCF_025370265.1 Shewanella septentrionalis
TGTTGGGGCACGTTATTATGACTTGGTGGTGCAGGTCGGTGATAATCTGATCAGGTATGAGAAGAAGGCGTGGAAGCTCGACAACATTGACAAACTATTGCCCAAATCCATTAAGTCTAAATTTGCAGCGGACGATGATTTTGCCGAGGACACCGGGCAGTTATTTAAAGACCTGGTGCAGCTAAAGGCAGATGAGGGACTATGTTGCACCCGTTGGTCTTTTGACGCCAGGGCGGCAGACTACCCAGGGGGTGCTGCAGCTATCCGGGATAAGATAGCCAAGTTGGCAGAAGATAATCGAGAAGCCTTAAAGAAAGGCATGGGGATGGATTTGCTGTCTGAAGCGGACGATAAAATTTTTGATAAGTTTATTCAAGAGTTAAAAAGCACTGATTTTGTGGAAATCAGTGCAAAGATCGAATAATTAAGGAGTGGCAGTGAGCTTATATTTTATCCCATTACCGTCATGGTCACATAGTAGTCATGCGGACCAAGCAAGAGTTTGGTTTCGACTGGATCACTTTGGCTGGCTACAGGGTAAAGATTATAGATATTGTCAGTTTCAGGCAGGTGTTTACGCGCAGTCTTGGAGTGAGCGTCATATTGAATGCTATTTCTCCGCCTCACTGACAGAGCTTGAAAAAGGTGAATTATACGAACGATGCTACCGTGCACTGCCCGATGGTCGTGTAACCGAGGTTGATACCTTTGTTGGGCAATATGGTAAGGAGATTCGATTACTAAATTTCGGTGTTCTGGTCTTTAAAAAGGATTCTGTTGACTACAGTCAAAAAAGCCTCACGTGGTTTCATGAAGATCGTCCTGAAGATTGTCAGCAGTTAGAGTTTGGATATTCCATGGTGCACAGGGGGGTACTCTACTGGGACACGAATAATGAAATTGTTTCCCGTGACGAGAATCTCAATGAGCGCTGGCGATACCGTTATAATGATCTTCGCGCCGACCTGGTAAATGATCGTCGCTGTTTCTTCGGCGATGACTGGCTGTTCCATGTGCAAAACAGCGAAGACTATAAACACTGCGATATCTATCTTATTTCACTGGAAGATGGTCAGCGGCAAAAGCAGTTTACCGTCAATCATAAATTACTGTCGGCCCATTACCTTAATGGCAAGCTCTACCTGGGCTCAGATACCCTATACCATGTACTGAACGTTCACAGCGGTGAAATAGAGCTGACCCTGCCTAATCCCTTTGGCAAAAA
>NZ_JAMTCC010000112.1:0-1224 GCF_025370265.1 Shewanella septentrionalis
TGTTGGGGCCCGTTATTATGACTTGGTGGTGCAGGTTGGTGATAATCTGATAAGGTATGAGAAGAAGGCGTGGAAGCTCGACAACATTGACAAACTATTGCCCAAATCCATTAAGTCTAAATTTGCAGCGGACGATGATTTTGCCGAGGACACCGGGCAGTTATTTAAAGATCTGGTGCAGCTAAAGGCAGATGTGGGACTATGCTGCACCCGTTGGTCTTTTGACGCCCGGGCGGCAGACTACCCGGGTGGTGCCGACGCAATACGGGATAAAATTGTCATGTTGGCTGAGAAAAATAAACAGGCTTTGAAGGCTGGAATGGGGCTGGATTTGGAGTTAGAGGCCGATGATGAAATTTTTAAAGATTTTATTAAACAACTTAAAAATACCGACTTTGTTGAAATTAGTGCAAAGGTTGAATAAGAAGGAGTGGTCGTGAGCTTATATTTTATCCCATTACCGTCATGGTCCCATAGTAATCATGTGGATCAAGCGCGAGTTTGGTTCCGGCTGGATCACTTTGGTTGGTTGCAGGGTAAGGTATATAAGTATTGCCTGTTTCAGACTGGGTACTACGCGTCGTCTTGGGATGACAGTCATATCGAATGTTATTTCACCGCGTCATCTGTAGAGCTTGAAAAAGGCGAGTTATTCGATAGCTGCTACCGTGCACTGCCCGATGGTAGTGTAACCGAGGTTGATACCTTTGTTGGTCAATATGGTAAGGAGCTTCGATGGATGAATTTTGGCTCTCTGACCTTTAAAAAGGATTGCACCGATTATAGTAATGAAAAGCTTCTCTGGTCATACCAAAATGAGCCAGATACTTGGCAACCATTAGAGTTTGGTTATTCCTATTTGCACAAGGGCCAGTTGTACTGGAGCGTCAGTGGGGAAATCGTCTCCCGTGATGAAAATCTCAATGAACGCTGGCGATACCGTTATGATGATCTTCGTGCCGACCTGGTAAATAATCGTCGCTGTTTCTTCGGCGATGATTGGCTGTTCCATGTGCAAAACAGCGAAGGCTATAAACACTGCGATATCTATCTTATTTCACTGGAGGATGGTCAGCGGCAAAAGCAGTTTACCATCGACCATGAGTTACTGTCGGCCCATTACCTTAATGGCAAGCTCTACCTGGGCTCAGATACCCTATACCATGTACTGAACGTTCACAGCGGCGAGATAGAGCTGACCCTGCCTAATCCCTTTGGCAAAAA
>NZ_JAMTCC010000113.1:0-1157 GCF_025370265.1 Shewanella septentrionalis
CACGTTGACCATGGTAAAACCACACTGACTGCAGCTATCTCTCACGTACTGGCTAAGACCTACGGTGGCGAAGCTAAAGACTTCTCTCAAATCGATAACGCTCCAGAAGAGCGTGAGCGCGGTATTACCATCAATACCTCTCACATCGAATACGATACTCCAACTCGTCACTACGCACACGTAGACTGCCCAGGCCATGCTGACTATGTTAAAAACATGATCACTGGTGCTGCACAGATGGACGGCGCGATTTTAGTAGTAGCTTCAACAGACGGTCCAATGCCACAGACTCGTGAGCACATCCTGCTTTCTCGTCAGGTTGGCGTACCTTTCATCATCGTGTTCATGAACAAATGTGACATGGTAGATGACGAAGAATTACTGGAATTAGTTGAAATGGAAGTGCGTGAACTTCTGTCAGAATACGATTTCCCAGGTGATGACTTACCAGTAATCCAAGGTTCAGCTCTGAAGGCCCTAGAAGGTCAACCAGAGTGGGAAGCTAAGATTATCGAACTTGCTGAAGCTCTGGATTCTTACATTCCAGAACCACAACGTGACATCGACAAGCCGTTCCTACTGCCAATCGAAGACGTATTCTCAATCTCTGGCCGTGGTACAGTAGTAACTGGTCGTGTTGAGCGTGGTATTGTTAAAGTGGGTGACGAAGTTGAAATCGTTGGTGTTCGCACTACGACTAAAACAACGTGTACTGGCGTAGAAATGTTCCGTAAACTGCTTGACGAAGGTCGTGCAGGCGAGAACTGTGGTGTGTTATTACGTGGTACTAAGCGTGATGACGTAGAACGTGGTCAAGTATTGGCTAAACCAGGTTCAATCAACCCACACACCACTTTTGAATCAGAAGTTTATGTTCTGTCAAAAGAAGAAGGTGGACGTCACACTCCATTCTTCAAAGGCTACCGTCCACAGTTCTACTTCCGTACAACTGACGTAACCGGTACTATCGAACTGCCAGAAGGCGTAGAGATGGTAATGCCTGGCGACAACATCAAAATGGTAGTGACTCTGATTTGCCCAATCGCGATGGACGAAGGTTTACGCTTCGCAATCCGTGAAGGTGGTCGTACAGTTGGTGCTGGTGTAGTAGCTAAAATCATCGCTTAATCGCGACAGAGATTAGTTTGAAAAGGAAG
>NZ_JAMTCC010000114.1:0-1085 GCF_025370265.1 Shewanella septentrionalis
ACAGCAAAGATCAACAGACCCTAATAGAGAAAATACTCGCCAGCGGTTCGTCTTTATCATCCTTTAAAATAGTCTCGCCACTTATCGCTTGATAACTGACTTTTTGCCCTTGAATCGTCATCTTATGCTCAGTTTTGACGACTTCAGGGGCAAGCTTGTCGGCTTTATCCTCGGCCTTTTTGGCGGGTTCGGCATAGCTCAGGCTCGAGCAGAATACGATCAACGGCAACAGTAATAATGACCAAAGCGGCCTAGCCGACGCGCGTCGACACGATAGTAAAGGTGTCATCTTATTTCCTTTTATTTTTGTTATAGCGGTAACTATCATCTTGCCCAGCTTACAAAGACTCAACAGCAGGCGCAAAACACAATTGCAACTGAATTCGTCAAAGGACTACTTAAATGAAATCCCATAAATTCACGCTGATTTAAGCCGTTAACCGCTAAGATAAGCACGAATCTAAGTCTGTATTCCTAAGCCTCTATGTTTAATAAAGGCACGCCATTCTCCAGCAGGAAATTTTATGAGCACTATTACTCTGATCAGTATTATCATTCTTTGCCTATTAATCGGCGCTATCTTGCTGCTGCTTTGGCAAAGACAAAAAGGAAAAACCATACCGCTGGCGGTGATATTTGTACTGGGATTTTTCGCCTTAGGACTCGGTGCGATTATTGGATTTGTGCATAAAGGCGAGGATTATCAAGCCTATCAAAAACTGCAATGGCACACCTTAGCACCCGAGCAAATTGCACCTCTGGTTGCCCAAGGCTATACAGTGTTTGTCGATATCACTTCAGATTGGTGCACCATCTGCCAAACCAATAAAGCCGAAGTCACCCACAGGGAACAAATTGTGAATGCCTTAATGGCAGACAACATTATCCTGATGCAAGGCAACTGGAGTGAGGCCAACAAAACGATTGAAAGCTATATGCGCCATGAAGGTGTACCAGGTACGCCCTATAATAAAATCTACGGTCCAAGCGCACCCAATGGCATTCTCTTGCCGTCAAAACTCAGTATGAGTGATGTACTGAATGGCCTTGCTGCCGCACAAACGAATCGCAGCTAACGGAAAATA
>NZ_JAMTCC010000115.1:0-1006 GCF_025370265.1 Shewanella septentrionalis
AAACCCTATGCGCACCAGCATCGTAAACCACAGTCTAAAAAAACCAAATCAGCCAAGTTGAAACTAAAAAAGTTGGGTGCTCAAGGTCTGTATCATCACAATCCAAAACTAGGCAGGGATTCGGAACCCCTGCCTAGGCTTGCTAGTCTCTTACTTCGTAGGCAAGTACCGCTTTGAACAACGCCGTACCGTTACGGTACTCCACCTCACACAAATCATTTCTGACCAGTGCCAGCGCGACTATCAACGTGAAACACACAATAGCCAGACTCAAGATGGTGGTATTTTTCTTCGGCATAACTTGCCCCTTAAAAGTAAAGAGGCTACTATTTGTATTGTCGTATACATTAGATTGCCTCGTTGGTTAATGGATTAACTACGGGGCTTTCGTCTATCTGGCCTTTGCAAATCTATGCTCCTGCCAAATAGCCAAGAGCACCCGCTTGAAGTTTACCACTTACACTCACATTCCCGTCAACGCTTTATCTTTAAAAAATGGTGTAACCATTTAATCTCTTAGCTTTATTTGAATTCGTAACACAATCAAAAGTCACCATTGGCACCCAGCTTGCAATTCCTTTCTGCTAGACGCTTTTTCTTTAGCTGCTGATGTTCAGCGCGTTTGTAGCTTAACGGTCGAATGACAAAAGGAATGTACAGCAGTGCTTTTAGATCTCGCCCCTAGCGTAAGCTAGGAAGTGGCGAGGCATTTTTAATTCTTTTGCTTATAGATCTTTTTCTCTTTCTTCTTTTAAAGAAAAAATCAAAAGAAAAAATTCAAGATAACAGACTAAAGATCACAACTAATTTTACAGTCTTATTTTGTACTTTAACTTTATAACTAGAAATCATAAACATCAGTAGTTATACCTCAAGATGCCTGTAATCGATGATGATTCAATGAATTTTTAATGACTATGTGAGGTACTTTTTAACGCTATATGCCCTATGGACGATTGTCAGGCATGACAAATATCAGCTGTTAGCTGATAAGGTGATGTGAGGC
>NZ_JAMTCC010000116.1:0-907 GCF_025370265.1 Shewanella septentrionalis
GGTCGCGGCTACGCGCGGCCTATCCTTATTTGTTAGGCAGGTATACATTCATCGCGATACTAATCGCATTCTGGATCCATAACCTTCATGAATCTGAACATCTCATCTTCATCCCCTTCTTGATGAACCTGAGCCGATGATTGGTTTGGGTCCGGATGAAACTTATTATAAAACTCGACAATTTTGAAGCCACACCTGTTTACATAAAAGTGAATGTTTCGCTTCTCAAAATACGGAGTGACCGTCTCCCAGATCTTGGTATTTGGGTATTCGCTCTGAATTGCTTTCCAAGCTTGAAGCCCTAGCCCACGACTCTGCCAGCTTGTTGAAATAAAAAAGAACGACAATGAGTTTCGATTGGTTATCTCATCGATTAACACTACTGCACCGCCAACACGCTGATCGTCTACTATGAACCAATATGTAGCAGCTCCAGCAATAGCAATGGACTGATCTATGTCTTCATTAGAAGGAATGGGCTCTTCAAGCGGCAAACCTAAGTCAGCTTCCGCCGCCACTCGGAACGAGTCTTGGAGAGCCGTTTTGAACTCACTGAAAGTGTCTACTTTAGCCTTCTGGAGCTTGACCATTGCGAAATTATGCCTAACTCTCAATAACTTATACTCCATAAAGTTTATCAGAACCAGAATTGCAGCGATGTTTCACTTCGCTACCACTTCTCGTGATGGTCTGATCCGATAATGCTGAACCTTGTTTCATTACAAAAAATAAGTCAATCGGTATACTGTTGGCAGATTAAACTCAAGAGAGCATAAACCATATCAGGGTATTCGCACGTTAACCAGAAACGAACGTGGAATATCAAGATTCCACGTATAAACCAGACTAAGCAAGTCTGATTCATTTGGGATTAGAACAAGAATTAAAATCTCATCAAAGTATGACC
>NZ_JAMTCC010000117.1:0-872 GCF_025370265.1 Shewanella septentrionalis
GCAGTGATGATTATCAAGAGCATCCTCCTGTATCTAGCTATGCAGATATACCTTATGCGATAGAACTGCCCGTGCCAGATGGCAATGCTTACTCTGTCGATGAAGAAGCTATCCGGTTAAAAGTTGCTAGAAAAGCTGAGCGTAACGAAATAAATGCAGAAATTCGGAACATTGCTGACACGGTGAAGGAAAAACGCGCCGCAGTGGGCTTTAAGGCCAAGGTGTCAGGGTTTGCTGGATTTAAAGGTAAACGACGTCTACCTGACTTTATTCAAACGCTACTCACACAAGCTAAGTTGTTACCTTATCGTGAGGAATTTCTAGAATGTGAAGATGGTTTGAGGCGTGGAACTCCTCAACATCGATCTAAAGTGATCTTGGGCTATATGCTTTCAGCATTTGTTGTTAACTGTAATGTGAACAACGGTCATATCGTTGTCGCAACACGACAAGGCGGTAAAAACGTAACTCATGATGCGCTGCGTAAAGAAGTAGCAATGCGGCACGGTGTTTATATACCTGAGTCGACATGGTATTTCTACTTTAATCGATTAGTACAATGTGGACACATAGAAAGCCACACTGTGAGCATTTATGAAGATGGCCATGTTGCATCTTTTCACGCAGAAGCGAGTCACAAGTATCTATCTTCAAAGCTATTGAGCATGTTGGGAGCAGATCGACTATCGGTTAGAACAGGAGCTGCAAAGCATTCTGTTGATCTCAAGCTTGCTGGTAAATCATTTAGACAAAAACCTCGTTATCCAAGCTCTCGGTATCGTCAGGATGGAACATTGCGCCAAAATATGACGTGTATTAAACCGTCACAAGAACTATTAGATCTTATTCAATCACATTACGCCCGAGAACAA
>NZ_JAMTCC010000118.1:0-839 GCF_025370265.1 Shewanella septentrionalis
AAAGGATATGAGGACATAGTGGATGCCTGCAGCCAGGCATGGAACAGCTTTATCAGTTGTACAAAACGCGTGGTAAAAATGTGCTCTCGGGAATGGGCAAAGGTGACTGAACTTTAATGCGGAATGGTATTAGGCTGATTTTTACAAACCTCAGACGCAAAAAAGCCAGCTTATTCAGCTGGCTTCGTTACATCTCAATGAGATAATTAGGCGCTTGGCGATGACCTACTCTCACATGGGGAGACCCCACACTACCATCGGCGCGTTTGCGTTTCACTTCTGAGTTCGGGATGGGATCAGGTGGTTCCACAAGGCTATTGTCACCAAGCAAATTTTGTATTCTAGGAAATGACTCTAGATTGTAATGGTGCTGATACCCAGAATCGAACTGGGGACCTCATCCTTACCAAGGATGCGCTCTACCGACTGAGCCATATCAGCAATTCTATACTAATCAATTAAGATTATTTAAATTAGGCGCTTGGCGATGACCTACTCTCACATGGGGAGACCCCACACTACCATCGGCGCGTTTGCGTTTCACTTCTGAGTTCGGGATGGGATCAGGTGGTTCCACAAGGCTATTGTCACCAAGCAAATTCTGTTTATTACCGTGTCTATCTCTGGACCACGTTAATAATAATTCGGAAAGCTGATTTGCTTTGTTTGAGTTCACACTTTATTAAGTGTCGATATTCTGTCTAAGGCTTTCAGTAAAACCCATCTGGGTTGTATGGTTAAGCCTCTCGAGTCATTAGTACATGTTAGCTCAACGCCTCACAACGCTTACACACCATGCCTATCAACGTCCTAGTCTCGAACGGCTCTTTAGAGGAATT
>NZ_JAMTCC010000119.1:0-839 GCF_025370265.1 Shewanella septentrionalis
TCAAGCCGTAAGCGCACACAACGAGATTACACCTTAGCCTTTAAATTAGGCGTTGTAGAGCGTGTTGAAAAAGGCGAAATGACGTACAAACAAGCCCAAGCCCATTTTGGTATTCAAGGCCGTTCAGCGGTACTCGTTTGGCTTAGAAAACATGGTAGACTCAATTGGTCGAAACCTTTTCAGCATCCCCTTATGCCTAAGTCAAAAGAAACCCCTGCCGAAACGATCAAGCGCCTTGAACGTGAGTTAGCAGAAGAGAAACTGCGTAACCAAATCCTCAATGGCATGGTTGATATCATGGACAATGAATATGGAGCAGGCCTCAGAAAAAAGTACTTATCCGGTACGTCTGGCAAGCAAAAAGCAACGGAGAAATAAACCTCGCAGCCGCATGTCGTGCTGCGGGTATGTCGAGGCAAGGTATTTATCAGGCAGTTGCGCGAATGGAAAGTCGTAGAGCTGAGCTATCGGTCATCAAAGACTGGGTCCAGTACTGGCGTAAATATATGCCAAGGTTAGGGGCCCGCAAGCTCTACACGTTGATAAAATCCAGGCTGGTTGAGCACGATATTAAACTCGGGCGAGATGGGTTCTTTACCTATTTGAGAAGTGAAGGTTTACTGGTTAAACCGAAGAAAAGCTACACAAAAACCACGTTCAGCAAACACTGGATGAAGAAGCATCATAATCTGCTGAAAGAGGAAGGACTGCATGATGCAGAGCATGTACTGGTCAGCGATATCACCTATCTTGAGTCAGACCAAGGTGTGCACTACCTGTCACTGGTCACCGATGCCAGCTCTCGTAAGATAGTCGGTCATCACGTGAGTAAAGACATG
>NZ_JAMTCC010000120.1:0-789 GCF_025370265.1 Shewanella septentrionalis
GCCACGCTTGAATTTACGCAAGGCCAGAAGCTCGATGCGCTCGATATTAAATTGGCACTCGATAAGCACATTGAAGATGGCGCACTCATTCCGCTTGATAAAGAGTCTGCGACCTTTACCAGCGCCGCCCACCTCAAAGCAGAAACCAACCTGCTAGAGAGCATCAAGCCAAAAACGGCCAACATGCGCCAAGTGGTCGATATCAACACGCTTCAAGGCAAAGGCTTAAATGCGGACAACCAAAAGAAAGTCTCTGAACTGTTCGCCAGTACCAAACAAGTTAACCTAGTGAACGTTTTTGGCAGTAGCGAACAACTCGCCACAGCCCTGCTCAATGTCGGTGAAGCCAACGGTAAACGTATTCACATCATTACCCCAGACATGAAAAGCAAACTGCAAACCAGTGAACGAGTGCAACGCGATTCATCGACTGTGGTGAAGTGGATAATGAACCACTTCAAACCCGACCACACCCATACACTCAGCAGCTTTACTAAAACGGCCAACAACACTAACCGCGATATTTTAGTGGTTGAGAACGCCAATAAACTCGGCCTTAACGACTTTAATGCCCTGCTCGCGCAAGCCAAAGCGGGTAACAGTAAAGTGATTTTGCTCAATCACGCCAATGCCAAGCAAGGCATGAAAGCCGGTAACGCTATCGAGGTACTTAAAAAAGGTAACGTAAACGAAAGCAACTGGGTCGCCACCAAACAAAGCAACACAGCCATGCGACTGCATGAAAGCAAAGACAGTGACAGGGTTAACCTGATTGCAAAAACTTACGCG
>NZ_JAMTCC010000121.1:0-781 GCF_025370265.1 Shewanella septentrionalis
CGTGAGCCAGAGATGGACACGGTAATAAGCAGAATTTGCTTGGTGACAATAGCCTTGTGGAACCACCTGATCCCATCCCGAACTCAGAAGTGAAACGCAAACGCGCCGATGGTAGTGTGGGGTCTCCCCATGTGAGAGTAGGTCATCGCCAAGCGCCTAATTTAGGTTAACGTCAAACGTTAAACTAAAGGAGCGGTAGTTCAGTTGGTTAGAATACCGGCCTGTCACGCCGGGGGTCGCGGGTTCGAGTCCCGTCCGCTCCGCCAACATAAAGACGAAAGCCTCTACAGCAATGTAGAGGCTTTTTTCGTTGTGGAGAAATCAACATTATTGGTGATGTCTCAAGCTGTTATTCATCCAACTTTTCAATCACTGTACCGCCGACTTCTCTTGAGCTGGTTAAATATCGAACTCTTGCTGCTTGATAAATACTTCGCCTCACAAGACTTCACTTGTTTCTTATTATTTTTAGCTGCTTATTATACCATTCCGCATTGAAGTCTGATCTAATAGCAAGCAACCCAACAGCTTAAAATTGGATTATGAAACCTGAAACTGCTGAAAGTCTGCTTAGCCTCTCCAAAAGAGAAAAAATCCGCATAAGCGCATGCGATTGCTCGCTGTATCGCTATTTTTGCAATGCCATAACCGCACTCAGGTGGCAAGCCAGTTGAAGGTGGCCAGATCTAGCGTCAACTTATGGGTCTCCAGCTATCTTGGGCAAGGACTGGCAGGACTTGAAGATAAACCACGCCTAGGGAAGAAGCCGTCATTGTCAAAT
>NZ_JAMTCC010000122.1:0-725 GCF_025370265.1 Shewanella septentrionalis
TATACTGGAAGTCGATATTCTTCGTCATGCGCCGCGATAACCCATGCCATTCTCGCGAGTTTATTGGCGACGGCTACACAGGCTCGGTTAAAACCTCGGCGTTCTGCTAACTGGATTGCCCAGCAGCTAAATTTATCCTGTTTATGACAACTGTGTTGCAACACGGCTCTGGCGCCGTGGATGAACAGGGTGCGTAAATACGCATTTCCCCGTTTGCTTATCCCAAGGAGGTTATCTTTACCTCCACTGCTGTGTTGCTTGGGAACTAAGCCACACCAAGCTGAAAAGTGCCTGCCATTAGTGAAGTCTTTACCGTCACCTGCGGCGGCATAAAAGGCGGTAGCGGTGACTGGACCAATACCTGGGATAGTTTCTAAACGCTGGCAAATCACATTGTTCTTAATTTCAGTGAGCACTTGAACGTCACAACCCTTAAGCCGTTTTTCTATATCACTAAACTCTTCATATAACTGATAAAAAATGGCCCGACCTTTGGTGGTCAGCGCATTGGTTTCATCCGCTAAAATATCTGGGAACTGTACTTTAAAAGCAGTTTTACTTTTGGCTATCACGATGCCGTATTCCGCTAACATCCCTCTGACTTGATTGATTAAGGCGGTTGATTGCTTGTTTAAACGCTCACGCATACGGTGAAGCAGTTGTACATCTTGTTGCGCGACGCCTTTGGGTTTTACAAACCGCATGTTGGGTCGCTGCGCAGCTTC
>NZ_JAMTCC010000123.1:0-624 GCF_025370265.1 Shewanella septentrionalis
TTAGGGCTCGCTTCCCGCTTAGATGCTTTCAGCGGTTATCGATTCCGAACGTAGCTACCGGGCAATGCCATTGGCATGACAACCCGAACACCAGCGGTTCGTCCACTCCGGTCCTCTCGTACTAGGAGCAGCTCCCTTCAATCATCCAACGCCCACGGCAGATAGGGACCGAACTGTCTCACGACGTTCTGAACCCAGCTCGCGTACCACTTTAAATGGCGAACAGCCATACCCTTGGGACCGACTTCAGCCCCAGGATGTGATGAGCCGACATCGAGGTGCCAAACACCGCCGTCGATATGAACTCTTGGGCGGTATCAGCCTGTTATCCCCGGAGTACCTTTTATCCGTTGAGCGATGGCCCTTCCATTCAGAACCACCGGATCACTATGACCTACTTTCGTACCTGCTCGACGTGTATGTCTCGCAGTTAAGCTGGCTTATGCCATTGCACTAACCGTACGATGTCCGACCGTACTTAGCCAACCTTCGTGCTCCTCCGTTACTCTTTGGGAGGAGACCGCCCCAGTCAAACTACCCACCAGGCACTGTCCCTAATCCCGATAAGGGACCTAGGTTAGAACATCAAAACTACAAGGGTGGTATTTCAAGGACGACTCCATC
>NZ_JAMTCC010000124.1:0-609 GCF_025370265.1 Shewanella septentrionalis
TCTGTTAAATAGGCAATGTCGAAATTGTCCGTGGCCATACAAGCTGCGCTTTGCATAATCTGCAGCCAATAGATCACAGGGTATTTGTACCAATGGCCATGATAAAACGCGCCATCACTGGCATCGTTATCGCGACTTGTGACGCGACCGCCGATTTGGGGGGAATTACTCATGTCGAGTTTCATGCCCATGTTAACCATGCAGTAAGGGACGCGCGTCACGTCCACTAAGGTATCAGGTTCCCAGTAGCCGATATTCAAGCCAATTTGCATAAAAATAGGCGGCGGTTTGGGACAAAATGAAATGGGTGATACGGGGTTGCGCGTATCGGGTAGGCTCCCAGGAATAATAGGCACACTGCCAATGGTCATCGGGAAGATACACGACCAACAAATGTCGGTCATCGGGTTAACGAATGTGCCCGTACAGGCGGCCTGTGCGTTGGCTTGTGAAGGAATTAGACCCATCAATAAAGATAAGGCTACAAGCCACGCGAGTTTAATGTGCCGCATTGTTTGTTTCCTCCATGAATACGGGGAAATTGGACACATCCATTTCGCGCACTTGCCACATCACGCCCGCTTGCTTCACGACACTTGGAACGCGCTT
>NZ_JAMTCC010000125.1:0-597 GCF_025370265.1 Shewanella septentrionalis
AAGACAATTTCAAGCTCTTGGTTATCAAGTGCAATTGATCCCTGCTCAACATGTTAAGCCATTTGTTGCAAACCAAAAGAATGATGCCAACGATGCCCTCGCTATATGCGAAGCGGTTTTCAGACCTAATATCCACATGGTTCCAGTTAAAACAGTTGAGCAACAAGACATTAAAGCATTACGTTGTGTACGTAGTCGTCTCGTTCAAAATCGAACCGCCATGGTCAATCAAATTCGAAGCCTAGCGAGCGAGTCTGGTGTGATCTTCTCTGTCGGCAGGTTGCAATTACAAGCGTCACTTAGCCGTATTTTAGCAAATAATGAGCATGAACTGTCTCATACGCTTCATTACCTGTTAAAACTTTTATATGAAGATTTATGTGTTTTAAATGAGAGAATTAATCAAATCGAGCGCGACATTAAAGCGCTATGTCAAATCCAACCTCGCTACAATGCATTGCTGTCGATCCCTGGCTTTGGACCATTAGTCACAGCAAGCTTTATGAGTGAATTAGGTTCGGGTCATCAATTTAAAAATGGCCGGCAATTATCTGCATGGTGTGGCTTAGTGCCATCGCAATCGAGTTCTGGTGGAAA
>NZ_JAMTCC010000126.1:0-537 GCF_025370265.1 Shewanella septentrionalis
AATCACATCTACAAGCTACTAAAGAGCATGGGATTCTGTTGGATAACCAGCCGCTCCAGGCATCCAAAACAAACTCAGAGCTTACAGGACGCTTTTAAAAAAGTTTCCTCTGGAAACGATCCTTCACGCTCCCATTCATATACAACCACACCAGATTGATATTTGGTTTCAGGACGAAGCCAGATTCGGCCAGCAAAATACAACGACACGACTTTGGGCCTCCAAAGGCAGTAGACCAAGAGCGCTAAGACAGCAGCAGTTTGAATATGTGCATCTCTTCGGCGCAGTCTGTCCTGCAACAGGAGAAACTGAAGCCATCATCACGCCATTCGTTAATAAGGACATCATGCACCAGCACTTGGAGCTGATTGCAAAACGCACCAAACCTGGCCGCCATGCTGTCGTGGTAATGGACGGTGCGGGTTGGCATACCAATGACATTGCTGCTGATATCCCCAACCTGTCGATACTCAAACTGCCGCCATATTCCCCAGAACTAAACCCCATCGAACAGGTATGGAGTTGGCTGCGCCAACA
>NZ_JAMTCC010000127.1:0-506 GCF_025370265.1 Shewanella septentrionalis
ATATAAAAAGACACGCTGACACGGTAAGGGCATTGAACACTGTTCATGGTGTAACTGAGTGATGCAATACAGTTGGGAAACGCATATAGCCTAAAGTCGTTCGGCAGCCCTTTAAGCCCTAGATTGATTAGGGTGGTATCGACACTGTTGTCTGATTGCATCGGTGTGTGACGGATATTGACCGAATCACGATTAATGATGAACTCACTGTCAGGGCTGAGAATTTGGGTGTTGAGAGGTTGATACTCGTTATATTTAGCGGGCGTGACGCGATCTTGTTGATGCGAAAAATTTAAGTGTTCGCGGCAATGCTCAATCAGATCGTCAGCGCCTAAGCGGCGAATGTGCATGCCTGTTTGCGCCAGTTCTGACTCAACGCCAAGACGCATATCCAGCAGTGCAGGCATGTCCTCGGTGGTTGAAACAAAGAAAAACCCTTTGGTGTTCTTTAAATCGTAGTGGTATGCGCTGCTGAGCTTGGTGCCAAAGCCTTTGGTCGAACTGTG